>JAYTGZ010000262.1:0-2419 GCA_043733025.1 Pseudomonadota bacterium
AAAGAATTCTTGATTTATGTTTGGATGCAAAAAAATTGGAAGCCACGCCGGTGAATGAGTTTGTCGATCTGTTTGTTATTTAAGGCAGGCCACGAGGCAATGGCCCGAGGCCAGTGGCTAGCCTCGGGCTACCCAGTATCCGCGCGGCTCTCAGGCCATGCATTGCCAGGAGGCAGTGGCCCTAGGCCAGTGGCTAGCCTAGGGCTACCCTGTATCCACGCGGTTCCTGGCAATGCCGATAAAATTCCGATGTGTCATTCCCGCGTAGGCGGGAATCCATGTTGACTTTCATAGGCCAATTGTCATTCCCGCCTACGCGGGAATGACAATTGGGAACGCGGACTTCTTGATCTCCGCCCGAACGAATCCTAAGGATATAGAAAACCAATGCGCGTCATCCCCATAATCATCCTCGCGGCCAGCTTCGCATTCGTCAGTACAGCCCAAGCACTCGACCTGCCGAAACGCAAATCCGGCCTATGGGAAATGACCATGATCGGTAAACAGACCAACGGCCAACCGCAAACGGTCACGACCTGCGTCGATATGAAAGCGGATACGGGCCTCACCTCTTCATTTGGCGGCAAGATCCCCAAGAACTGCAAACAACCGACACTGAAAAAATCCGCTGGCGCCATCACCGTCACCAGCGTTTGCAAGTTCACTGACTCCACCGTGACCACCACCGCCGTCTTGACCGGCGACTTCAGCAGCACCTACAAAATCGATCGGACTTCGACCTACAATCCGCCCAACAAAGGCATGAAGGAATCGAAGCAGACGATCGATGCGAAATGGCTCGGCGCGTGCAAAGCCGGCCAGCGCCCCGGCGACATGATCATGCCCGACGGCGCCAAGATCAATATCACCGATATTCAAAAATTGCAGGACGCCAAGTAATCCTCTTAGGAGCCCACCGCATGGCACACAATCTTCACGACAGTTTACAAACTTTCAACGTCGGCGCCACACAAGGTAAGTTCTACGCCCTGTCCGCCCTTGAAAAAGCGGGCCTCGGCAAGATCTCGCGCCTGCCGGTTTCGATCCGCATCGTGCTCGAAGCGGTGCTGCGCAATTTCGATGGCAAGAAAATCAGCGCAGATCATGTTAAACAACTCGCCGCGTGGCAGCCCAATGCGGAACGCACCGGTGAGATTCCGTTTGTTGTCGCACGTATTGTTTTGCAGGATTTCACGGGCGTGCCGCTGCTCGCCGATCTTGCCGCCATGCGCGGCGTGGCGAACAAGATGGGCAAAAATCCTAAAATCATCGAGCCGCTGGTGCCGGTGGATCTGGTCGTCGACCACTCGGTGCAAATCGATCACTACGCCAGCAACGACGCGCTGCGCAAGAACATGGAACTGGAATTCCAACGCAACGGCGAGCGCTACAAGTTCATGAAATGGGGTATGCAGGCCTTCGATACGTTTAAGGTTATCCCACCCGGCATCGGCATCGTTCATCAAGTGAACCTTGAATACTTGGCGCGCGGTGTGCATCAAAAAGACGGCGTCTACTATCCGGACACCTTGGTCGGCACCGATTCACACACGACCATGATTAACGGCATCGGCGTGGTCGGCTGGGGTGTGGGCGGTATCGAAGCGGAAGCCGGTATGCTCGGCCAGCCGGTGTATTTCCTGACGCCCGACGTGGTCGGCGTGAACTTGACCGGCAAACTACGCGAAGGCGTCACCGCGACGGACCTCGTGCTCACGGTGACGGAAATGTTGCGCAAGGAAAAAGTTGTCGGCAAATTCGTCGAATTTTTCGGTGAAGGCGCCACGTCCTTGGCCCTGCCCGATCGCGCCACCATCGCCAACATGGCGCCGGAATACGGCGCGACCATGGGCTTCTTTCCGGTGGATGACGTGACGGTGGAATATATGCGCAACACTGGGCGCACCGATGAAGAGGTGGACGCGCTGGCTTGCTACTTCAAGGCGCAAAACTTGTACGGCATACCTGAAGCCGGACAGATCGATTACAGCAGCGTGGTCGAGATTGATCTGAACAGCATCGAACCGTCGCTGGCGGGACCGAAGCGCCCGCAGGACCGGATCAACCTGACCGACATCAAGGAGACGTTCTCGTCGCTGCTGTCCCGGCCGCTTTCGGAGAGCGGGTACAACAAGACCCAATCGGAATCCACCCGGCCGTTTTTCGTACGCACCGGCGTTCACCCGGATGCCGTTTCCCAATCCAGCCCGCTAACGGGCGGCGGCGAGCAGTCCTCCGACACGGTTCCGGTCGGTGGCGCGCATCCCCTTGATAGCGAGAACGAAACGGCGGTCACCACGGAAATCGAGATGATGCAGAACCGGCCGACTCCGGACCGCGTCGAAGAGATCCCCGCAGGCGAATTTGCCAACACCATCACCGAGCTGCACCATGGCGACGTCGTGATCGCCGCGATCAC
>JAYTGZ010000263.1:0-10489 GCA_043733025.1 Pseudomonadota bacterium
CACGTCGCGATCGGTAACGACAGCCGCTTGGGCCTTGGCGTTTTGACTGCGCGCAACGAGTGCCTCCGTCTGGCGCACCGACAGGCGGGCCTTCACGATGTGATGGGCGATCTCCGCTTGTTTCACACTCGACAGGGCCAACAAGGCTCGGGCGTGACCCATGTCGATTTGGTTATCCAGCAATAACTCTCGCACCGGCTGAGCCAGATTAAGCAAGCGCAACAAATTCGTCACGGCAGTCCGAGAACGGCCCACCGCCTTGGCCGCGACTTCGTGGGTCATTTTAAACTCTTCTATGAGCCGCAGGATACCCGATGCCTCCTCGAGCGGATTGAGGTTTTCGCGTTGGATGTTCTCGATCAGGGAAGCGGCGAGCGCGGCATCGTCCGGGATTTCGCGAATCGCCACAGGCACACTGGTAAGTCCCGCGACGCGCGCCGCGCGCCAGCGCCGCTCGCCGGCAACGATTTCATATTGGCCGGCGCCGATGGGCCGCACCAAAATAGGCTGCAGAATTCCTTGCGCTTTGATCGATTCCGCCAGCTCGCTCAGGGCTTCCGCATTCATGCCTACGCGGGGCTGATACTTGCCCGGCCGTAATACGTCGATAGACAACGATTGTGGCCTGTCACCCGGTTGCTCCCGTGGAGCCAGGTCCGCGCCCCACAATAATGAATCCAGCCCGCGGCCGAGACCCTTAGGTGGTTTCGCCATGGGTTATCGTATCCTTGTTTTGATTCCCGGTTCGTTCGAGCAACTCCGCCGCTAGCCCTTGATAAGCTTGCGCGCCCTTAGATGCCGGGTCGTAGTACATCACCGGCTTGCCGTAGCTCGGCGCCTCCGCGAGGCGAATGTTACGAGGAATGACTGTTTTATATACCTTCTCGCCAAAGTGCTGCTCCAGTTGCGCCGAAACGTGTTGAGCAAGGGAGTTACGCGGATCAAACATGGTACGCAATAGCCCTTCGACCTCGAGGGTCGGATTTAAGTGAGCGCGTACTTTCTTTAAAGTCTGCACCAGATCGCTGAGTCCTTCCAAAGCGTAGTATTCGCACTGCATTGGGATCAGGACCGCGTGGGCCACGGTCAGGGCATTGACCGTCAGCAAATTCAGCGCCGGCGGGCAGTCGATAATGACGAAATCATAGTTCGACTCAAGCGCCAGCAGCACCGCCTTGAGCCTGCTTTCACGCTGTTGAACGTCCACCAGCTCGATCTCCGCGCCAGCCAACTCGCGGTTCGCGGGTAGCACATCGAACTTCCCTGTCGGCGATCGCTGCTTTGCTTGCTCAACCCCAGTTAGACCGAGCAAGACCGTGTAAATGGAATGTTTAAGTTGATTTTTTTCGATGCCGCTTCCCATGGTCGCATTGCCTTGAGGATCGAGATCGACCAGTAGCACGCTACGATCTAGCGCGGCTAGACTCGCGGCCAGATTCACGCTGGTCGTCGTTTTTCCCACGCCGCCTTTCTGATTCACCACCGCCAGGATGCGTGCCATCAGATCAACTCGATCTCTAGCAAGTGGCGATTCGCGGCGAGCCCTGGAACCCTTAGTTCCGTGACTTGGACGACACGGGCGCCGTCGGGCAGTTTGGCAATTTCCTCGTGGGGATAAAGTCCCTTCATGGCCAACATTCGCGCCCCTTTCGCGCACAGATGGCGTGCCGCCCGAACGAATTCGCCAAGGTCGGAGAACGCACGGGAAATCACTACATCGAACCCGGATTCGCTTTGATAATCCTCCACGCGAAACTGGATGACCGTCACATTACTCAATCCCAACTCCGCCTTACACTGCTGCTGAAACGCTTGGCGTTTGTGGCTGCTGTCCAGTAACGTGACCGCAAGTTCCGGCCGCGCAATCGCTAACGGAATACCAGGCAATCCCGCGCCGCTGCCGATGTCAACCATCGATCGCGCGGCGCTTAGATGGGGGAGCACGGCGAGGCTATCCAAAAGGTGGTGGGCGAGCATTTGCTTGGTGTCGCGGATGGCGGTCAAGTTGTGGACTTTGTTCCACTTCTCGATCAACCCAAGATACTGAATCAAGCGCGCCTGGTCCGATTCCGGCACGACAATCCCGAGTTCTGCGAGCCCGTAGGCCAGGCCTTGCGCCAGACTCATGCGGATTTCCGCTTGGTCTTATCGAAATCGAAGCCGCGTTTGAGGTGGACAAGCAAGAGGGAAATCGCGGCAGGAGTAATGCCGGACATGCGCGCCGCCGCGCCCAAGGTTTCCGGTCGTTGCGTATTGAGCTTTTGCTGCACCTCCCGCGACAGGCCGCGCACGTTAGCGTAGTCGATTTTCATCGGCAAACGCAGGGTTTCGTGCTCGAGTTGGCTCGCGACTTCTTCCTGCTGACGGTCGATGTAGCCTTGGTACTTGATCTGGATTTCGACTTGCTCGGCGACGACAGCGTCCGGCGTCGCGTTTCCCGCGCCCGGCAAGGTCATGAGCATGTTATATGCCACCTCCGGGCGGCGCAACAAGTCCGCGAGCGTATACTCACGCTCGATTTGCTGGCCAAAAACGGCTTGCGCTGTTTCACGTGAAACCATGCGTGGGTTGATCCACGTCTGCTTGAGCCGCTCGATCTCTTTGGCAACGGCGTCTCGCTTCAAGCTGAAGGCGTCCCACCGGCTATCGTCCACCAGACCCATGCGGCGCCCTGCTTCCGTCAGGCGCGAGTCGGCGTTGTCTTCGCGTAACTGCAATCGATACTCGGCGCGGCTGGTGAACATGCGGTAAGGCTCGCTGACGCCGCGGCTGATCAAGTCGTCAACGAGCACACCCAGATAGGCTTCATCGCGCCGCGGGCACCAGGATTCATCGCCCGTCACCAGCCGCGCGGCGTTAATCCCGGCGAGGAGGCCTTGGGCGGCGGCTTCTTCGTAGCCGGTCGTCCCGTTGATCTGCCCGGCGAAGAAGAGGCCGTTGATCGCCTTGGTTTCCAGGGAATGCTTTAGCCCCTGCGGGTCGAAATAATCGTATTCGATGGCGTAGCCTGGCCGGGTGATGTGGGCGTTCTCAAAGCCGCGAATGGAGCGAACTAACTCGTATTGCACGTCGAACGGCAGGCTGGTGGAAATGCCGTTGGGGTAAATCTCGTCCGTCGTCAGGCCTTCCGGCTCGACGAAAATTTGGTGGCTTTCCTTCCCCGCGAAGCGATGGATTTTATCTTCGATGGACGGACAATAGCGCGGCCCGACGCCCTCGATCACCCCGGTGAACATCGGCGAGCGATCCAGCCCACCGCGAACAATCTCGTGGGTGCGCGCGTTGGTATGGGCGATCCAGCACGGCATTTGGCGCGGATGCTGCGCAGCATTGCCCAGGAATGAAAACACCGGAACCGGGTCGTCGCCGGGCTGTTCCGTCATTACGCTGTAGTCCAGCGATTTGCCGTCGATGCGCGGCGGCGTACCGGTCTTGAGCCGGCCGGCCGGGAGCTTTAGCTCGCGCAGGCGCTCGGCCAACGTCAGCGCCGGCGGATCCCCTGCCCGTCCGCCGCGGTAATTGTTCAATCCCACGTGGATTAATCCGGCGAGGAACGTCCCAGCCGTCAACACCACGGCGCGGGCCATGAACTTGAGCCCGACCTGAGTCACCACGCCGGACACGCGATCGCCGTCCAGCATCAAGTCGTCCACGGCTTGCTGAAACAGCCACAAATTCGGCTGCCGCTCTAAGCGCCCGCGAATCGCTTGGCGATAGAGCACCCGGTCCGCCTGGGCGCGCGTCGCCCGTACTGCGGGGCCCTTGCTCGCGTTCAGAATGCGAAACTGAATCCCCGCTTCGTCCGCCGCAGCCGCCATTGCTCCGCCAAGCGCATCGATCTCCTTAACCAAATGCCCCTTGCCGATGCCACCGATGGACGGGTTACACGACATCTGCCCGAGCGTCTCGATACTGTGAGTTAACAGCAACGTTTTACGTCCCATGCGTGCGGAAGCAAGCGCCGCTTCGGTGCCGGCATGGCCACCGCCGATGACAATCACATCAAATAGTGTGGGGAAATTCATTCTGAGGACTCAATTCTGGTCTTGCGCCGCAGCAATGTTTCACGTGAAACACTACCCGGACAAAAATGGAATTCTACATGATTACGGTGAGAAAAATTAGGCGAACGAGTGTAAACATTATCGAATTACTTAACCATCGCCCCGCGCTCCTCTCGCGCTCCCGCAGGATAGCATGATGGCATCGCGACTCATCGGCACAGTAGTAACCTATGAAAAAATAGCGCCGTGCTACAAAGCGGCGAGCAGGTCAAGCGCCTTGTTGGCGTCCCCCGCCGCCATTTCCGCGCCGTAACGCGTCGCGAATGCCGCCCAATCGCGTTACGTCTCGGCGAATAAGGCAAGTTTGACAGCGGCGGAGCTTGGGGCAAGATTGAGGCGCCAAACGTCCTACCAATTCTGCGCGGCGATCGTTGGTGCGAACTTAGATACGCGCGACCGGCAGGCCGAGCGCCTCGGCAACGCTGCACAGATTGCGATCCAAGGACACGAATTGTTGCGCCTCGCACCTTGAGGTAGCGGCCAAGTGCAAGGCGTCGCCCGCACGTAGGCCAAGCGAGAATTCCCGCAGCATCGATTCGGCAAGGTTCAAGCGATCGATTGGCCGCAGATAACGCACCACATCTTTGTCGGTATTGCACCAAGTCAGGCGCCGCGTCCAGCCTGGCGGCTGGCAGTATATGCTTCAAGAGCCAATGGCCCGAGGTGGCCCTAGGCCAGCCCCCCACCCCGTATCCATGCGGCTCGCCGGCTAAGCGTTCTACTCTATTTCCCGATACAAAACCGCGAGAAGATTTCGCCGAGCAAATCATCGGCAGTGAATTCGCCGGTGATCGTACTTAGCGCTTGCTGCGCTTGGCGCAGCTCTTCCGCCAGCAGTTCCAATTGGGTTTTACGCTGCCGCGCGGTTTGTAGGTGCGTTTGAGCGTGAGTGAGCGCTCGCATATGACGTTCGCGAGCAGCAAAGACTCCCTCGCCACCGGAGTGCCAGCCGACCGCGCGCAGCAGTTCGACTTTTAGTGTGTCGATGTCTTGGCCGGTTTTTGCGGAGATGAATACGCGGGTCTGCGACGCATCGGCAGCCACTTCTTCAGGCGCGCCAATCAAGTCGATTTTATTGAACACTTCGATCACCATGCGATTAGCTAAGCGTTGGCGAATGGCGCGATCTTCCGCCGTTACGCCTAAGGTGGCATCGATCACGTGTAGCACGATGCTCGCCTGCTCAGCCGAGGCCCAACTGCGCTCGACGCCCAAACGCTCGATCAAATCCGTAGTGTCGTGCAATCCGGCGGTATCGATGATGTGCAGTGGCACGCCCTCGATTTGAATCGGCGCACGCACCGGATCCCGGGTGGTGCCTGGGATGTCCGTGACGATGGCGAGTTGCTCGCCCGCGAGTTGGTTAAGCAAGCTGGATTTCCCGGCGTTTGGCCGGCCGATTATCGCGACTTGTATGCCGGAGCGCAGCAAACTGCCTTGCTTAGACGCGCTGAATACTAACTTTAGTTTTTCTTCGATGGCGTCCAAGCGGCCGTGGGCATTGGCGGCTTCGAGGAAATCGATGTCTTCCTCGGGGAAATCCAAGCTGGCTTCCACCAGCATGCGCAGGTCGATGAGCTCCTTCACCAACGAATGTATGTGGGCAGAGAACTCGCCGGACAGCGAGCGCGCGGCGCTCTTGGCCGCTTCAGCAGTAGCGGCATCGATAAGATCGGCGACCGCTTCGGCTTGGGCTAAATCGAGTTTGTCGTTGAGGAAAGCACGTTGCGTAAATTCGCCCGGCTCGGCCATGCGCGCGCCGAGTTCAAGGCAGCGTTGCAACAAGGATCGCAATACCGCATCGCCGCCGTGGCCATGAAGTTCCAGTACGTCTTCGCCGGTGTAGGACGCCGGCGCGGGAAAATAGAGCGCGATGCCCTGATCGATCAACTTACCTTTGCCGTCTTTGAAACCAGCCAGTGTGGCTAGTCGCGGGGCGGGGAGTTTGCCCACTAGCGACTTGGCGAACAGCGCTAGATTGCTGCCCGACACCCGAACAACGCCGATCCCGGCGCGGCCCGCCGCTGTGGCGATGGCCGCAATGGTTTCAACGTTTGGCATTTCCTTTCGCTGGAACGGCGAGCTCGGTCATGCGGTTGATTTGCCATTGCTGAGCGATGGAGAGGAGGTTGTTCACCGTCCAATAGAGCACTAAACCCGCCGGGAACCACAAGAACATGAAGGAGAACACGATTGGCATATATAGCATGATCTTCGCCTGAACCGGATCGGGCGGCGTCGGATTGAGCCTAGTTTGCAAGATCATGGTGGCGCCCATCAGAACCGGCAAAATGTAATAGGGATCGGCGGCGGAAAGGTCTTTAATCCAACCGAAGAACGGCGCGTGGCGCAACTCCACGGCAGCAAGCAGCACCCAATACAACGAGATGAACACCGGAATCTGAATCACGATGGGCAAGCAACCCCCCAGCGGATTGACCTTTTCATTTTTGTACAACTCCATCATCGCCTGGTTCATCTTCTGCTTGTCTTCGCCGTATTGTTCTTTGAGCTTTTGCATCTTCGGTCCCAACACCTTCATCTTCGCCATGGACTTGTAGCTCGCAGCGGACAGTGGGAAGAACAGCAGCTTGATCAATATCGTGAGCACGATAATCGCGATACCCCAATTGCCCACCCAACCATGGATGACCGACAGAACTTTGAACAACGGCGAGGCGATCACCGTCAACCAGCCGTAGTCGATGGTGAGTTCCAAACCCAACGCCAACTTTGCGAGCTTGTCGCCCTCCTGAGGACCGACATACAGCGGCACTGAAATGTTACCTGTCGCACCTGGCGCGATCGGGCCGGTCGGAATGACCACGCCGGCGGTGTAGAGTTTTTCGCCGACTTTCTTGGTGAAGAACTCGCGATCGGCGCCTTTCTTCGGCAGCCATGCGGCGACGAAATAATGCTGCAGCATCGCCAGCCAGCCGTCCTTGCTCTTTTGTGGATAGTCTCGCTTGCCCTTGTCGATATCCGGGAACCCAATTTTTTGGAATTTCTTCTCCTCGGTGAACACCGCCGGACCCGCGAAGGTACTGATACCGAAGGGGTTGGAGGAAGGCGCTTCTCCAAACCTTAAGAACTGGAAATAGGCGTCCGGTGTAATGGCGCCGGGGCCTTTGTTATCGATCTCGAAGCTCACATCGATCAAATAATTGCCGCGATGGAACACGTACTGTTTCACCACCGCGCCACCATCACTCCCTTGGCTAGTTAGCCTCACCGTTAGTGAGTCCTTACTTGCTTCAAGTTGGTACCGTGGCGCGTCGGCCTTGAACAGGCTTTTGTGGTTGGGCAAACCTGCGCCAATCAATCCTGATTGCGCGACGTAGATTTGCGCCGTGGAATCGTTGAACATCGACAGGTTCCGGGTCTTGTCCTCGGACGCCTTGTGTTTGATCAGTTCCACATGCCTAAGGTCGCCACCCATAGTATCGATCTCGGCGATCATGAGGTCGGTGGTGACGCGGATCCGCTCACCTCGGACCACGCCGCCGCCCTCCGGCGCGGTCGATACAACCGTCGATCCCGGCGTGCTTGTGCTCGACGATGAAGGTGTTGGCACCGTGTCGGCGCTGGGCGCTTGCGTCATTCCCGGCAGCGTTGCGGGGGTCGGCATGTATTGCCGTTGCCACGCGGTCCACAACAGAAAAGCGGAAAAGAAGAACACGAATAGGGCGACGAGGCGCTGGGTTTCCATATTTCTCAATGGTTAAGGGACGGGGTCGTAACCGCCGGCGTGCCATGGATGGCATCGGCATACACGCTTAAATGCAAGCCAAGACCCTTCGATTGAGCCATGGCGGGCAATAGCATCGGTGGCATATTCTGAACAACTAGGGAAAAATCGGCAGTTGCGGCCAAGCAAGGGACTCAATGTGTAACGGTAGACCGCGAGCAGCATCAGTAATAGCCGCGCCATCAACCGAAGCGCCGCAACAGTTTGGCAAGTTCTTCGCTCACCAAGGCAATCTCGCGCCGGCCATAACTACGCCGGACCCGAATGACGAGATCGTTTTTGTCGAAATCCCCGCCGTGTTGCCGGTACCAAGCGCGTAGCATGCGCTTACAATAATTCCTCGACACGGCGGACCGGCATACGCGCTTACTTACGCTGATACCGAAACATCCTGGCTCAGCGCCGCTCGGCGCCAAATAAAGCTGAAGGTAACGACCACCAACCGATACGCGCCGCGCAAACACGCGATCAAACCAACCGCGCTGCGATTTTTTTTGACCTGGATTTTCGGCAGCGGTCAAACAGCCAAACGGACGCGGCCGCGAGCTCGCCGGGCGTTGATAATGGCGCGGCCACCGCGGGTTTTCATGCGAACCAGGAAGCCGTGAGTACGGCTGCGTTTAGTGACGGACGGTTGATAGGTGCGTTTCATGATTTTCTCGACTCAGCAAACCGCACATTACAACGGTTACCGCCTTGACTGTCAAGAGAGCGCGTGGATACTCGGTCTCTGGGGTCTGTGGATAAGTCCGTTTGCGAAAGGTAGAATGGCGCTTGTCCGTGCCTAAAGCGTAGCCGAAGCATAGACCCATATATAATAATAATTTACAATCCAATCAATGTGTTGAATATGATCGATCCATTCTGGCAACAATGCCTGACCCATCTGCACGGCGAGCTTTCCCAGGGCCAGTTCAATAACTGGATTAAACCCCTGAGCGTGGCCCAGGAAGACGGCCAAATTCTGCTGCTTGCGCCCAATAGCTTTGTGCTGCAATGGGTGCGGGACCGCTTTTTGAAGCGTTTTGAGGCCCTGGCGGAAAGCTATTTCGGCCAGCCCATGCGCTTTATCTTGACGGTGCGCGAAGAGACGGCCACGCTCCCGGCGGCGGTCGATGAGCCCAAGGGCAACGGTGGCATTGTGCCCAGGGTAAGCAACGGTGGCGAGGATGGTAATCGCCTTAACCATACTTTCACATTCAATAACTTCGTGCCCGGCAAAGCCAATCAACTGGCAAGGGCGGCGGCGCAGCAAGTCGCCGAGCATGTGGGTACCGCCTATAATCCGCTCTTCATTTACGGCGGAGTCGGCCTCGGCAAGACCCATCTCATCCAGGCTATCGGCAATGCCGCCTTGCAGCACGTACCCAACGCCAAGATTCAATACGTGACTTCGCAGGACTACGTCACCGATGTGGTGCGTGCCTATCAGCACAAATCCTTCGATAGCTTCAAACGCCGCTACCACACCTTGGATCTACTGCTGATCGACGATATCCAGTTCATCGGCGGCAAGTCGCGCACGCAAGAGGAATTCTTTTTCGCCTTCAACGCCCTGATCGAAGCCCACAAACAAGTAATCATCACCTGCGATCGCTTCCCTAAGGAGCTTGCCAATGTCGACGACCGGCTGGTGTCCCGCTTCGGCTGGGGTCTGACGGTCGCCATCGAGCCGCCAGAACTGGAAATGCGCGTGGCAATTCTGATCGATAAAGCCGCGGCGGAAAATGTGATTCTGGACGAAAGCATCGCCTTTTTTATCGCCAAGCATATCCGCTCCAATGTGCGCGAATTGGAAGGCGCCCTGAAACGGGTATTCGCCTACGTACGTTTTACCGGTACGCCGCTGTCGTTGGACGCCACCAAGGAAGCGCTGAAGGACTTACTGGTTATACAGAACCGCCAGATATCCATAGAAAACATCCAAAAAACCGTGGCCGATTACTACAAGATCAAAGTCGCCGACATGTATTCCAAGCGACGCAATCGCGCCATCGCCCGGCCACGGCAAGTGGCGATGGCCTTGGCTAAGGAGTTCACGCAATTGTCCCTGCCAGACATCGGTGAGGCCTTCGGTGGCCGCGACCACACCACCGTAATGCACGCCTGCCGCAAAATAGAAGAACTCAAAGGCAGCGACGGTGGCATCCACCGAGACCTCGTGGTACTGCAGCAAATACTGAAAGGATAATAACCGGAATAGTCCGGTATAATCTTGGGTTAGATTGCCCAATCATCCGGTACCGTAGTAAATATCCACAAACCATCCCGCCGCAATAGATGACTTATACCGAACATGCGAATATCCTAAGTCACTATAAATAAAAAATTATTGTGGCTTGTGCCCTGTTCTATCGGCTCCTAATTACTAATCAATAATATTTAAAGATTATGATTACTATAAAAACATCGCGGAACGCGTTGTTGATTCCATTGCAAAAAGTCGCCGGAATTGTCGAGCGCCGCCACACGCTGCCGATCCTCTCCAACGTGCTGATCGAAGGTCGCGCCGGCAAGGCAACCCTCACGGCGACGGATCTTGAAGTGCAGATACGCACTGAGGCCGACATTCAGCTCAAGGACGATGCCCAGACCGTCACCATCGCCGCGAAGAAGTTGCAGGACATCCTGCGCTCATTGCCGGACGATGCCGAGATCGTGCTCGATGGCAAGGAAA
>JAYTGZ010000264.1:0-4002 GCA_043733025.1 Pseudomonadota bacterium
AGTATGTGCGCGATGCTGCCACGACGCTTGAGCGCCGCGTACAGGGGGTTAATCGCGGCGCCGGGAATCCCGAACGCCTGCTCGATCCCTTCAAATTCCATCACCCGGACTGCGGCTTCGGCGGCTGGCATTTTGGCCATCTCTTCTTGCTCCTGAGTTAAAAGTGACTCGGTGTAGCTACGCAGTTAATATCGGCGCGGCTCGCTGGCGAATCTGCAACACGACTGCGCGCCGTGTCCGTCAATAAACCAACTTTGTGAATGGATACACATACGCTTGAAGGGAAACGAAAATCCCCATCAGCACCGCCAATGCGATGCTGTGGAAGAACACGTAGCGTAGGATGTCGCCCTCGTGGTTGAACCAGCGAGTGGCCGTGCTCGCCACTACGATGCTCTGTGCATCGATCATCTTACCCATCACGCCGCCCGAGCTGTTGGCCGCGGTCATCAGCACTGGATTGAGTCCTAATTGCTCGGCGGTGGTTTTTTGCAACCCGCCAAACAGCACGTTGGACGCAGTGTCGGAGCCGGTGATCGCCACACCAAGCCATCCCAGTAGCGTACCGAACAGCGGATAAAAAACGCCGGTGTGGGCGAAGGCGAGGCCGAGCGTGACATCCAGGCCCGAGTAACGCGTGAGATAACCCAGCCCCAGCATCAGCGCGATGGTGAGCAGTGAAAAGCGCACCCGCCACAGGGTGCGCAGATAAATGCGCACCAAATCCAGCAACGAATATTTCATCATGAGCCCGGCGATGATGGCGGCGAGGAAAATTCCGGTGCCCGTGGCGGACAAGTAGTTGAGGATATAGACTGCCGCCTCCTTGTGGGGCGCAGCCACCACTGGCGGCATTTTTTCCACCAACATGTCCAAGCCCTCGAACGGGATCTTGACAATCGATATCGCGTTGAGAACGCCCTTGATAGCCGGGATTCCCCACACGAATACGAACACAGTGAGGATCGCCCAGGGCATCCAGGCAAGCACCACGGCGCGGCGATCGTGCCGCACGAAAACCGCCGCCGCGGCATCGGCCTCATGTCCCACGGGTTTCTCGCTATCGAGATCGACTGTGCCCGAGTCGGCTTCATGACCCTTGAGCGTGGTGGAGGTCCAGAGCTTCTTCGGTTTCCACACCTTAAGAAACAAGACGAGCGAAGCCATGGAGATAATCGCCGCGATCACATCCACCAGCCACGGGCCATGGAAATTGGATATCAAGTATTGCGGAATCGCAAAAGTCACGCCCGTCAGTAGGATCGCCGGCCAGATCTCAATCATTCCGCGAAACCCGGCAAAAGCCCAGATCAGCCAAAACGGCACCAGCACCGAGAAGAACGGAAGCTGCCGCCCGATCATCCCGGAAAGCTGCAGCAAATCGAGGCCGGTTACCGCCGACAACGCAATGACCGGAGTGCCCAACGCGCCGTAGGCCACCGGCGCAGTGTTGGCAATCAGCGATAAGCCGGAGGCGGCAAGCGGGGAGAATCCCAGGCCGATTAAGATCGCCGCGGTCACCGCCACCGGAGTGCCGAAGCCGGCGGCGCCCTCGAAGAAAGCGCCGAAGCTAAACGCGATCAACAGAAGCTGCAAGCGGCGGTCATCGGTGATATTCGAAAGGCTTTCCTGAAGCACGGTAAAGGAGCCGTTTTCCTCGGTAAGCTGATGCAGATAAATGATGTTGAGCACGATCCAGCCGATCGGCAAGAGTCCAAACGCGACCCCGTAACCGACTGCGAGTCCTGCCATCTTGCCGGGCATGCCGAAGGCGAATATCGCGATCACGATCGCCGCAATCAATCCCAGCCCGGCGGCATAGTGTGCCTTCATATGAAGAAAGCCCAGGCACACCAGCATCACCACAACGGGAATCGCCGCCACCGCGCTCGATAACAGCAAGCTGCCGAATGGGTCGTAAACTTGTTGCCATGCCATCATGTTCTCCTCCCCTTTTACAAACGCTAAAATAGCGCGCTATCGTGACAAGCGCTATTGCAACTCGATCCGCGACCTCAAGTGCGGCCCGGGCGCCGGCTCCACACCCGGACGAAGGCGGCAAGTTTCGCTTTGCCCGATACCCGCTCATCCGGCAGTATATCGAGGAAATCCGATAGCCGCTTCGATTTCACGATGGTATAGAAGGTCAATGCCATTACTGGGATGAGCACCGCCAGGAAATAGGCGATCTTGGCGAGCAACGGCTGGTCGGCTACGGCGATCAAGTTCATGCCGAGGAAGCCGGTTACGACCGTGCCGATCAGCCCGAAGGTCGTCACGACCGTGAGGCGCACCACGGTGTTCGCCTGGCGCCGCAAACCGTCTCGCTCAAGGTAATGACTCATGTCCTCGATCTCTTCGCGCGTCTCCGCGAATAGCCGGTCCGTGCCCAGTTGCCCGCTCCACAGTCTGAACATATCCCGCACCGGGACCTGTTCGGACACTTCGTGGAACCAGTAGCGGTGAGTGAAGCGCAAGAATATTTCTTGGGTCTGGCGAATGGCGCGTTTGAATTGCCGGATCGAGTCTGGCTGCTGGATATCGAGTTTGCTGATAGCAACGATCAAGCGGTCGGAGAGCATGAGCAGCGCGGCTCGATGAAAATAAACGATCAGCCCCAACATAAAATATTGATGGCGAAACTGGCCGAGCAGCCCGGTCTCGGCATCGACAAAAAACCGTTCGTTGTAGTCTCCGGCCATGACCAAGCCGTGGCTGCTGCACATGAAGCGCGTATTCAGTCTCGACGGGCTCTGTTCGTCCCAGTGACGGTCGTAACAGTAACGCTGCTCGAAGTCGGCAAGGTATTGCTCCGAATAGGGCAGCGTGTTCGATTCCCCGGCCTCGGCGGCAAGCGCCAAGCGCGCAAAGTCCCCGCGAGTGAGCTGGGTCGGCGCATCAAGGGCCAAATACGCGAGCGATGGCATACGGTAGTGTTCAATCTGACGGTAGCGGATCGCTCCCTTGCGTTCCGAGTGGTGCAACGCCATGGGTTCGAGCAGATACTCCCAGTGGGAGGCGATACAAGGCGCGCGGTGCCGGCGCACGAAAGTAAGATACTTCTCGCGCCGTTCATAGTCCGCCGCCGCCAGCACTTCTCCAGCGTGCGAAAGCCATTCCACTTGCTTGAGACAATGGGCTGCCGCGCCGCCTTCTTCCCAGTACGCGGGATAAGCGCGGCCGAACCGAAACAGCATGTCCTGCGCGCGCATAAGGCTTATATTCTCCGCGCCAATTTCCAAGGCGAGGATGGCGATGTCCAGGTCATAGAAAAAATAAAGTTCGGCGCGCTCGATATCGAATAGCGTCACATCCTCGCCATGCGCGCCAGTCATGCGCACCTTAGCGAGGTCGCTGCGCCGGAATGCTCTAATGGGCGACTCGCCGTAGCTACGCTTAACCGCGTCGCCCATCCCCTGGCCGTAAAGGAAGCGTTGAACATGGGGAAGAAAGGTGACGAATTCGCGATAATTCCGTTCCAGAAATCGCGTCTGATCGCCGGTGAATGGGTCCGCGACTTCACTCCAGGGATTGTTTGGCGCCTGGGCGAGCAACTCCGAGTGCTTCTGAATTTGCACGCCTTCTTGCATCGGCATGAGTTGTAGTGGCCATAGCAAGATTTGCCTGAATTGCCGCACCGTTTTGTCAGCCATCGAAACCCCCGGATGTTATGACGCCGCATTGTTGAGCACACGGCACGCCCTTGCGAGCCGATGAACGCAGTATGCCGTAACGCTAGGAGCCTGTCGGACTTAAAGAATCGCGGGGGTGGCCTGGGGCCATGCACCGCTCAGCCTCTTTTGCAGCCGATTTCCTTTAAGTCCGACAGGCTCCTAGAACCGCCGTCGCCCCAAATGGACGGAGAGCGAATTCAAGTCGACCAGGCAGTTTCATAACCCCCCGCGCCCTGCCGCCGATTTCCGGGAAGAATCTGACGGGCGCTAAGGCATCCGGGCGACAAGCGGGACGGCGGACCAGGTTGATTGCAGCGCCAGGAATTCG
>JAYTGZ010000265.1:0-1717 GCA_043733025.1 Pseudomonadota bacterium
TTTCGTCCTTGCTTGCGTTGTCGTCCGGAGTTGGCGCCCGGCAACGCCAGCATCGACGCCGGGGCCAGGCTTGCGCAAGCTGCTGCGAGTCTGATTGAAGACGGCGCGGTCAACGGCGCGGGACTGGAGGAACTGGCGAGCCGCCTCGGCGTGACCGATCGTCACCTGCGGAGGCTATTTTTCGCAGCGTTCGGAGTGGCGCCCATCGAGTTTGTGCAAACCCAGCGTTTGTTGCTGGCAAAGCGCCTCCTCACCGATACCGCGATGTCCGCCACCGACATCGCTTTCGCGAGTGGATTTCAGAGCCTGCGCCGCTTTAACGGCTTGTTCAAAGAACGCTATCGGCTGGCGCCGTCGGATTTGCGCAAAAGCGCGAGGGCGTCGACCACGGCCGATGAATTTGTTTTCGAGTTGGCCTATCGACCGCCGCTCGATTGGCAACATCTATTGGCGTTTCTCGGTAGCCGTGGCATCGCCGGCGTAGAGGTCATCGACAGCAACAACTATCACCGTACGGTTCGCGTCGAAGCGAAGGGCGCCATTCATCGCGGCTGGATGGCGGTAACGCAACACAAATCCAAGGCAGTGTTGAGGATTCGTCTTTCTGCTTCCCTCGCCGCTGTGTTGCCCCATGTAATGAGCCGTATCAAACATTTGTTCGATCTCGCCTGCCACCCGGCCGAGATCAGCGCGGCTCTCGGCGGGTTGGCGGTGGGTCAAAGCGGGATTCGATTGCCAGGCGCCTTTGCAGGCTTCGAGCTGGCCGTGCGCGCGGTGCTGGGACAACAGATTACGGTGCGCGCAGCGACCACCATGGCGGGCCGATTCGCCACGGCGTTAGGCGATGACGTCGCGACCCCGTTTGCTGAATTGACGAAAACTTTCCCTGCCGCGGATCAAATCGCCTCACTCACGGTCGACGACATTGCCCGACTCGGTATCATCGCCGCGCGGGCGCGAACCATCCTGGCGTTGGCCCGCCATATGGTAGGCGGTGAGTTGCGTCTCGATCCTTCCTCGGATGTAGCAGCGACAATCACTCAATTGCGAGCAATCCCCGGCATCGGTGACTGGACGGCGCAATACATCGCCATGCGCGCCCTCGCTTGGCCCGATGCCTTTCCCCACACGGATTACGGCGTGATGAAAGCACTCGCTGAAAAAAATCCGCGCAAAGTGCTGGAGCGGGCGGAGGCGTGGCGCCCTTGGCGAGCCTATGCCGTGATGCATCTTTGGCGATCATTGGAGTAGACATGACACTGCACTATGCCTACTACGAAAGCCGTCTGGGGCAAATACTGCTCACGGCATCTGCGTCGGCGTTAACGGGTTTACATTTCGTCGGCGAAAAATATTATCCCGGCATTTCGCCGACGTGGCAGCGCGACGCAAACTTCGCCGTGATTAAATCCGCGGTGATGCAACTCGATGAATATTTCGCGGGAAACAGAAAATCTTTCGACATCGCGCTAGCGCCGGAGGGAACGGAATTTCAGCACCAAGTCTGGAAAACGTTGACCGCGTTACGCTACGGTGAAACGGCGACCTACGGCCAGTTAGCGCAGCGCGTCGGCAATCCGCATGCGGTACGCGCAGTCGGCGCGGCGAACGGGCGCAATCCGATCTCCATCATCATTCCCTGTCATCGCGTCATCGGCGCCGATGGCGGCTTGACGGGATATGCGGGTGGATTGGCGCGGAAGCAGGCTTTGCTGCG
>JAYTGZ010000266.1:0-14888 GCA_043733025.1 Pseudomonadota bacterium
AGCACAACGTACTGATCGAATGATTCGACCTGTCCCTGCAGCTTGATGCCGTTCACCAGATAAATTGATACGGGAACATGTTCTTTGCGAAGGATGTTAAGAAACGGGTCTTGTAATAGTTGCCCTTTTCCGCTCATGTTATTCTCCAAGGCTGGTTTTTGGTAAGGAAGCGACACTTTAAACCATAATGCTCCGATTTTCCATCCAATATTTCAGATATGTTTTAGGGGTTTGTTGAAAAATGCAGCGAGGATGCCCGTATCCTAGGCGCACGGCGCGCAGGAAGCGCAATGTACTCAAATGTACAGGAGGATTCCGAGCACCGCGCAACGACGTGGCCCTGGCCGTAGGCCAGCCCTGAGACGGGCGCCGCAGTCGTTTTTCAACACACCTTTGAACAAGGATCAACGCCGCCGGTTTCGGTCGAACGGGTTGGCGCCCTGGCGAAACTCCACTCGCAGCGGTGTCCCACTCAACTCAAACGCCTCGCGGAATCGATTCTCCAAATAGCGTTTGTAGCTATCGGCTATCTGGTTCACGGCGGTGCCGTGAACGACGATCAGAGGCGGGTTGGAGCCGCCTTGGTGGGCGTATTTTAGGCGTGGGCGAAACGGCCCGTGCTGCGGTGGCTGATGCTGCTGGGTGGCAACGGCCAGAATTTTGGTCAGTTTTGGCGTCGGTAATTTTGCCATGGCTGCGGCGTAGGCCTCGTCGACCGCCTTCATGATCTGCGGGATACCCGCACCCTGCAGCGCGGAAATGTAAAGCTGGCGGGCAAAGGCGAGAAAATTCAGCTTGCGCTTGACCTCTTGCTTAATGCGCTCACGACTATAGTCGTCCAGATCGTCCCATTTATTGATGGCCACCACCAGCGCCCGCCCTTCTTCCAATATGAAACCGGCGATGTGGGCGTCCTGGTCGCTGATTTCCTGGTGGGCATCCAGCACCAGGATTACTACGTTGGCATCGGCGACCGCGTGCAAGGTCTTGATGACAGAAAATTTTTCAACCGCCTCGAACACCTTCCCGCGGCGCCGAATCCCCGCCGTATCGATCAGGGTGTATTGCTTGCCGTCACGTTCGAACTCGACGTAAATGCTGTCCCGGGTAGTCCCGGGCTCGTCGAAGGCGATCATGCGCTCTTCGCCAAGCAAGGTATTGATCAAGGTGGATTTGCCGACGTTAGGGCGGCCGACGACGGCAATACGCGGATGTTTATCCGCGGATTCCCGCTCGACGTCCACTGAAAAATCGCGCAGTGCCAAGGCCACCAGATCGCGCACCCCTTCGCCGTGGGCCGACGAAATCGCTATCGGGGCACCGAGCCCCAGTTCGTAGAACTCCGCCGTTACTACCTCGGCGGCCATGCCTTCGGTCTTATTGACCGCGAGCCACACGGGCACCCGCTCCCGGCGCAGGATCTCGGCGATGCGGCGATCCTGCGAGGTCAACCCTTGGCGGCCATCCAGCAGAAAAATGATCGCATCGGCCTCGGCGATCGCTTGCAGGGTTTGCTTTGCCATCTCCTTGAGGATGCCGTCCGGCGTGGCCGGTTCAAAGCCGCCGGTATCGACCACCAGGAATGCGCGATCGCCGGTCTTACCTTGGCCGTAGTGGCGATCCCGAGTGAGGCCGGGAAAGTCGGCCACGAGCGCCGCACGGGTTTGCGTCATGCGGTTGAAAAGGGTGGATTTGCCGACGTTAGGCCGGCCAACAATGACGAGAGTGGGTTTCATTCAATACTTCAAAAATGGCTGGCTAGAGAGCCAATACCAGCGCGGCCCTCAAGTCATGCACGGCTGCGAGCCAATGGCCCGAGGCCAGTGGCTAGCCTAGGGCTACCCCGTATCCATGGGCCTCCTGGTGACATGCAAAATCTACTGTATGGTAATGGCGTAAAGATTGCCCTTATCCGTTTGCACTAACACGCCTTGATCGGTCACCACGGGCGCGGCGTTGATGGGGCTCTTGTCGGTCGCGATACGCGCCGCCAACTCGCCGGAATCCCGTGCCAGCAAATGGACATACCCCTCAACGTCGCCGACGACCACGTAGTTACCGAACAGCGCGGGGCCTGAGAGTTTGCGTCCCTGCAACTTTTCCTGTTTCCAGAGATTGGCGCCGCCGGTCTTGAGAAATGCCAGCACATGGCCGCGGCTATCGGCCGTATACAGGGCGCGCTGGTCTTTCGCCAGACCCGCGACGCCCAACACCTCCCGATACCAATCCAAATTGCCCTTGGCCGCGTCAAAACACGCCACGCGGCCCTGGTAGGAAACGGCGCACACGCGTTCCCCATCCACTATTGGTGCGCCGACCACATCGGCGATACGCTCCAACTCCGTCGATCCCCGCGGTTGCGACACGAACGTCTCCCACGCCAACGCGCCGTCATCCACCTTGGTTGCCGTCAGCCGGCCGACTGGCATGCCGGCATAGATGAGCCCATCGCTGACCGCGACCTGACCGACATTACGCAATATCAGCGGCGGATTAGTGCGCTGTTGCAACCAGCGGCGTTTGCCGTCCGTCTCGTTCAGCCCCACCATGCGGCCGTCCACGGTACGCACGACCACCACACCGCCGCTCGCCTGCGGCGCAACCAAAATCTCACTCGACACGGCACTACGCCAGCGTTCCTTACCGGTCAAATCCAGGGCCACCACTTCGCCCTTGCGAGTTCCGACATAAATACCGGACTCGCCCGAGCCGACGCCCGCGGACAAGGTCTCCTTAAGCCCCACGCGCCACAGTTCCCGGCCCACGGGCAACTGTACCGCGACCACCTGACCATTCGCGCTGGCGCCGTAGATCACACCGTCTCGGATCAGCGGGGCAAAGCCGACGGGACTACGCTTACCAATGCTTTTTTGCCACGCTGTCGCCGCCTTCGCCGTCGCCACGAACTCGGTGAGGGGTGACATTTTCTTGTCGCCGCCGCCGAACCAACTGCAGGCGGAAACGATTAGCGCCCCACTCAATAGGATCAAGCCTCGCGCCGCACCCGTTATCATTTGCTTACTCCCAGCGCGTCCCGCTTGAGCTGAAGCAATTGTTTATCGGCCTGGGGCGCGGTTTTAGCGATAGCCATGGAATAGGCGTTCTTGGCATCGGCAAGCTTACCTTGCGCGAACAGAATGTCGCCGCGCATAGCCGCCGTCGCCGCCTCGAATCCTGGATTGGTATTGGCGTCCAATTGTTTTAGCGCAGCATCGAACTTCTTCTCGTCCGCCAAAATGCCCGCGAGACGCAACCGGGCGACGGCTTTGATTTCATCTTCTTTGGCATTCGCCACGGCCCATTCCAACTGGCTTCTCGCGCCAGTTAAATCGCCCTTGTCAAATGCCGCCTTCGCCGCCTTCAGCGCGGCGCGCGAAGCGTAAGCTGAAGCCGCGTATTTATCGGTGAGGGCTTTAGCGGCCTCGGCCACTTTCTTCGGATCGCCTTCGCTCGCCAACTTCGTTACCGTCGCGTACAGGGTCGACGCCTCGCCGGCGACGACACGCTGATGCGAGCGCCACCATTGAATGCCGGCGAACACGATGACGAACACGCTGATAGCGGCGATGATCGCATTGCCCCAGAGTTTCCACCAATCCTTGAGTTCGTCTAACTTTTCTTGTTCTTCGAGATCATATACTGCCATGGGTGTGTCCTTATTCAGAGCTTCCTTTGATGGAGTCGATTGCTTGCGCAAGCTCTATGGTCGCTTGTTCGCCTTGGCCACGCAAGGGTTTTAGACTGAGCTTACCGTTCTTGATTTCATCTTCGCCGAGTATCACGGCGTATCGCGCCGCGCTAGCGTCGGCACGTTTGATCTGGGATTTAAATCCACCGCCGCCGGCATGCAATACTACTTGCAGACCTGCATCGCGCAACGCTTCCGCAGTCGTGAACGCGGCTTGCATCGCGCCTTCGCCCTGGTAAGCGACATAAGCATCGGGCTGCTCCGCTGCCGTCACCGAACCGCATTCTTTCATCAGTTCGATCAAGCGCTCGATGCCCATGGCGAAGCCACATCCGGGTTGCGGTTTGCCGCCGAGTTGTTCGATCAAGCTGTCGTAACGGCCGCCCGCGCAAATGGTGCCTTGCGAACCGAGCTTGGTAGTCACCCACTCGAAGACGGTGCGGTTGTAGTAATCCAAACCACGCACCAAGCGTGGACTAACCGTAAAAGCAATACCAGCCTCGCGCAGCAGCGTTTGGAGCTGCTCGAAATGAGCGCAGGATTGCGCGTCGATGCCGTCCAGCAAAGTCGGCGCGGCCGCGATAATGTCCTTCAATGCCGGATTCTTGCTGTCGAGTATGCGTAGCGGATTGGTATGCAATCGGCGCTTCTCGTCCTCGCCGAGCCTGTCTTCATGGCGGGAAAAATACTCGATTAGTTTGGCGCGATGCTTCGTCCGCGCATCCGCATCGCCAAGAGAATTGATCTGAAGTTCGACATCGGTGAGGCCCAATTCCCGCCACAGCCGCGCCGTCAAAATAATCTGTTCCGCTTCTACGTCGGGACCGGGAAATCCCAGCGCCTCCAGGCCAAACTGATGGAACTGGCGATAGCGTCCCCGCTGCGGCTTTTCGTGACGGAACATCGGGCCGGAATACCATAGGCGTTTCGGGCCGTCGTAAAGCAGATTGTGCTCTAGTACCGCGCGCAACGTGCCGGCCGTACCCTCGGGCCGCAGGCTCAGCCTTTCGCCATTGAGGCTATCGATGAAGCTATACATCTCCTTCTCGACAATGTCCGTGTCTTCTCCGAGAGAGCGGACAAACAGACCCGTGGCTTCGACGATGGGAAAACGAATTTCCTGATAGCCGTATAGCGCGAAGACGGTGCGTATCTTGGTTTCCAACTGGGACCATACAAAGCTGTCTTGCGGCAGGATGTCGTTCATCCCACGTATGGCTTGGATCTTGGTATTCATGACACTAAACTCGGCGCGTGCTCTGTTCCATAGCGCCGTTCGACGTAGCGTTCGACGATTTGCTGAAACTCCTCGGCGATGTGATCGCCCTTTAGGGTGACGGTCTTCTCGCCGTCAACATACACCGGGGCGACCGGCAATTCGTTGGTGCCCGGCAGGCTGATGCCGATGTCGGCAAGTTTGGATTCGCCTGGTCCGTTGACGACACAACCCATGACCGCCACTTTCATGGCTTCGACGCCGGGATACTGCGCTTTCCAAACGGGCATTTGATTTCTTAGATAGCTTTGAATTTGCTGCGCGAGGGTCTGGAAATAATCGCTGGTGGTTCGCCCACAACCGGGACAGGCACTCACCATGGGCGCGAAGGCGCGCAGCCCCATGGTCTGCAAGATTTCCTGGGCGACAATTACCTCTTGCGTGCGGTCGCCATTGGGTTCCGGCGTCAGCGACACCCGTATCGTGTCGCCTATGCCCTCCTGAAGAAGCACAGCCAGCGCGGTGCTCGAGGCAACGATACCTTTCGATCCCATGCCCGCTTCGGTCAAACCCAGGTGTAGCGCATAATCGCCGCGGCGCGCCAACTCGCGATATACGGCGATCAATTCCTGCACACCGCTGACCTTGCAGGACAACACGATTTTGTCCTTGGTCAGGCCCAACTCTTCAGCCCGCGCCGCACTGTCGATAGCGGAACGGATCAGCGCTTCGCGCATCACCGCCGCGGCGGATAACGGTGCGGCCAAAGTAGCGTTTTTATCCATCAACCGCGCCAGCAATGCTTGATCCAAGCTGCCCCAATTCACACCGATGCGCACCGGCTTTTGGTATTGGCACGCCGCTTCGATCATGGTCGCGAACTGAGCATCGCGCTTGCTGCCTTGGCCGACGTTGCCCGGATTGATGCGATATTTCGCCAGCGCCGCCGCGCAATCGGGATACTGCGTGAGCAAACGATGGCCGTTGTAATGAAAATCGCCGATCAGCGGCACATTGCAGTCGAGGGCATCGAGCCGTTCACGGATGGTCGCAACCGCGGCGGCTGCCGCGGGATTATTCACGGTAATGCGCACCAACTCGGAGCCCGCTTTGGCGAGCGCGGCCACTTGCCTGACCGTGGCATCAATATCCGCCGTGTCGGTATTGGTCATGGACTGCACCACAATCGGGGCTGAGCCGCCGATACGCACATTGCCCACTCGCACCTGACGGGTTGCGTGGCGCTGGGCCGGAGAAGTGATTGCATTCATACGAAGTCGATAATCAGCGCCACCTTAGCGCTCCAGTTTAAAGCGGGCGATGCTGCCCGCAATGTGGGGGGTCAAATTGAAGGCGTCGCCATTGTGTGTCACCTTAACCTTGGCGGCATTACCAATGATGAACGATAGCGGCAATGGCGCGGTGATGTCTTGCTCGGTGCCGGCGCGATTCGTTTTCTTCCACACGACCTTGCCGCCCGCATCGCGCACCTCGACCGACGATGCGCCCTCGAACGCGAGATGCACCACGTTCTCAGCGATATTTGCCACGATGGCGCGCGGCGCATCCGGTGCGGCCGCGGCTTGCGCCGGATCGCTAACCGTGGGCGGCGCGGCGCCCGGTGCTTCAATGGCGACTGGCGCTGGCTCGGCGGGTATAACAGCGAGCGGCGGCCCGTTATCCGTCACTTGAGGCGTGATTACGGCGGACGTTGTAGGTTTCGGCGCGGTTGCAGTGCCCGCCTCCCAATACCAGGCAAGAAGGCCCATTACAACGAAAATCCCAAGCCCCAGGGTCGACCACAATGCCGACCGATTTCGATGACCGCCGGCGACCTCGGAGAACTGCACATTCTGGTTGGGCAAGCGGATGCGCGGATCGCCATCGCCTGGGGCGATTTTGTCGTAGGCTGCGACCACTTGCGCCGGATCCAGTTGCAGCAGTTTCGCATAGTTACGGACGAAGCCGCGGCCGATGGTCCTGCCAGGTAATCGCTCGTAGTCATCGGCTTCGATGGCCTCGATCTGCCGCGGCGCGAGCCGCAGTTTAGCCGCGATGTCGGCGACGGTTAGGTTGTGATGCTTACGTGCCTTGGCCAGCCATCGACCGGCGCTTTGCTCCGCGGTTTCGACGCGGGTGTGCGGTTCGTGCTCAGTCATACTTGCCACTTTGCAATAACTTCGCTTCACGCGACTCGGGGAAACGTTGCTTGAGCTTCAGCGCATTGCTCGCCTCGGCGTTGCGATCGCCCATTTTGCGATCCAGGCGCACGGCTAGCCACAGCACTTCCGCCGTGGCGATTTGCGCTTCCATCACGCGCGCTAAATGCAGCTTAGCCTGGGGAACATTATTACGGCTAAAGTTAAGATTCGCCAACTGCAGGTTAATCTGCGGATCCGCCGGCGCCAACCGCAACGCGCGACGAAAATACTCCTCCGCTTGCGGCTCGTTGCCCGCACGGCGCGAACAGATACCGGCGTTGGTCAAAGGCTTGTGGGGCTGTTTGTAGAGGGTATCTTTGACGGCGGTCAAAAAATACGGGATGGACTCTTTCTCGCGCTGCCGGTTACACAGATACCAGCCATAGTTGTTATTCACGTCGGGATTGTCGGGCGCGAGACGCAAGGCGGTCGCGAAGGCCTCTTCGGCTTTCCGGTCCTGTTGCAATTCCATGTAAGTCAGGCCTAGCATATTGTGTGCGGATACATGTTTAGGATCCGATGCGAGGGCGATCGTTAGCTCGTCCAGCACAATATCGTATTGCTGCCGGGAGTAATAATTCGCCGCGAGTTCGGCGTGGACATCGGCGCGGTAGCGAGCCTCCGCCGACTGTTCGGCAACCGTCAGCTTTTTCAATTCCGGCACGGGTGCGGGCTTAGGCGCCCTGTTGGCGCACCCGGCAAGGAGAACAATCATTACGACAAGCACGCGAATCAACGGCTGACCTCCAAAATGGCGCTACGACGGGTCTTATCCATCACCTGCCCCGCCAACTGGCCGCAGGCGGCATCGATATCGTCGCCTCGGGTCTTGCGCGTGGTGACTACAAAACCGGCATTCATCAACACCTCGCGGAAACGCTGGATCGCTCCGGGCGACGAACGCTTGTAGCCCGAATGGGGAAACGGATTAAACGGAATCAAGTTGAACTTGCACGGCAAATCGCCGACCAGGGCAACCAACTCGCGGGCCTGGGCGACGCTATCGTTGACGCGATCGAGCATCACATATTCGAAGGTGACGAAATCCCGCGGCGCGGCCTCGAGATAACTGCGGCAGGTCGCAAGCAAACGCGCCAGCGGATATTTCTGATTGATGGGTACGATCACGTCGCGTAGCGCATCGTTCGGCGCATGCAAGGAGACCGCCAGCGCCACCGGACAACGTTCCTTAAGCCGCTCCAGCGCCGGCGCCACACCGGAGGTGGACAACGTCACGCGACGGCGCGACAGGCCATAGCCGTAGTCATCGAGCATGATGTCCATGGCATCGCACACATTGTCAAAATTCGTCAGTGGCTCGCCCATCCCCATCATCACCACATTGCTGATGATGCGCTCGCCCTTGGGATCGCCGCCGAGCGCGCGGTTGGCCCACCACAACTGGCCGATGATTTCCGCCACGGTGAGATTGCGATTGAAACCTTGTCGCCCCGTCGAACAGAACGTACACGCGAGCGCGCAACCCACTTGCGACGAGATACACAAGGTGCCGCGATCGTTCCCGGGGATAAACACCGTTTCGATCGCATTCTGCTCGCCGACGTTCAGCAGCCACTTACGCGTACCATCGCCGGAAAGCTGTTCGGTGATCAGCGCCGGCGGCTCGACCTTCGCCGCCAGTTGCAACTTTTCACGCAACGATTTGGCGATATCCGTCATCTTGGTGAAGTCGGTCTCGCCGTATTGGTGAATCCAACGCAGCAGTTGCTTGGCGCGAAACGGCTTCTCGCCGAGCCCGACCACAAACCCGGTCAGACCGGTAAGATTGAAGTCAAGCAGATTGACCATCGCGCCCATGTATACTCAGCGAGAGTAAATATTCAGCGCGGGAAAGAAATAAGCGATCTCGTTCCGCGCCGTTTCCGGAGCGTCGGAGCCATGCACCGCGTTGGCGTCGATGTTGTCGGCAAAGTCAGCGCGGATCGTGCCTTTGTCGGCTTTCTTAGGATCGGTCGCGCCCATCAGTTCGCGATTTTTCGCGATGGCATTTTCGCCTTCCAACGCTTGCACCATCACCGGGCCCGAGGTCATGAACCTGACCAAATCCTTGAAGAAAGGACGCTCTTCGTGGACCGCGTAAAAGCCTTCTGCTTCAGCTTGCGACAGGTGCATCATGCGCGCGGCGATGATTTTCAGACCGGCTTTTTCGAAGCGCGAATAAATTTCACCGATCGCGTTCTTAGCAACCGCGTCGGGCTTGATGATGGAAAGGGTACGTTCTACCGCCATGCTGATTCGACTCCAGTAAATTCAGGAAAGCCAGGATTTTACCATTTCGATTTGGGTAAGAGAAGAAAATGCTGGGGGAATCTCGGAGGCGGCGCCATCTAACGCTTCCGCACTTCTGAATTGCTCACGACAGTTCGTTGCGACAGCCAACTCCTTTAAATCACCTCCGAAAGTAGTCTGGTAGGGCAGAAAACCGTGGCATAAATATGGCCCGAGGCCACCCAGCAAATGCCGCCAGGGCTGGCCTACGCGGTGGGGGGCTGGCCTAGGGCCACCTAGGGCCAGGGCGATTAGTAAGCGCCTTCCGCCGGATGTTTGCGTGAATCGCTGCTTACCCTACACTTGCAGCATAAACGGCATCGACCTGAAACCCGCATGGATACTGGGTGGGGGGCTGGCCTAGGGCCACATCGGGCCATTGCCTCCTAGGCCATGCCTTGCCAGGAGGCAATCGCAGTGTAGATCGTGGCTCAGTGCCAAAAAAAGGACGCAATCCCATCCCGCCAAACAACGAAACAACTACTGGCCCACGACATCCCAGATTCATTCGCCAAGGAAACATCGATCGTTCCGCGGGCGCAACGAGTTGCCCACCCTAACTGTTGATCGCGGGAGTGGCAAGTGGACCGCGCCTCCCGGGCGATGCATCGCCGTGAGGCAAGCGGGATGCGGCGCATGGCGAGGCGCCAACTAGAAAATATAGAGCGGGATTTTCCCGCCGGACAATCGCGTAACGCCGTCCGAGTATCGTCCGCAACTCCACGAGAACCGCACCTCGCTGCGGATAGATTACGGCAACGGCCGCTTAACTGATATCGCACCGCGCACCTGCCCGATAGTGTAGCCAGTCGCACGATCGTGGGGATATTGCTCTACCAAGGCACCTTTGACTGAGGCAGGGATTTGCTCCTCGCCGCCATGGCAAGAAAGGCACAAGGGCTGAACCGGCAACGCTTTCACGTAACGGAAATAGCGGCCGCCCGGTTCGTTGACCGATTCGGAGAATTCCATTTTGTCGAGCGCTTCGCCGCTTGCCGCGCGGGCGTCGAATTCTTTTAGCGCGTGTTGTTCCCAGGTATCGGGCGTGCCGAGCAGCGGGTTGCGGGTTTTGAGTGATACGCGCGTTACCCGCCAGCCTTTCTCGATCGATAATTTCGCCGCCAACTCAGGTCCGATGTTTTTACAGACCTTGACCGCGGCGTCCGGACCATTTGCGGTGATTTCTTTTTTGAGTTCGGCGCCGAGTTGTTGCATTAGGCTCATAGCCACTGCGCGGCTTTCTTGCAACGATACGTCATCGGCGGACAACGCCGCTGGCGTGGTTAACAGAACGGCGAATATGCCCGCAAGGAATTTCATATCATTTTCTCCAAGTTGAGTTTTGAAAATACCTGCCCAAAGAGGCAATGCAGTTGCGGCCTCCAGGCGATGCAATCCCACGAGGCAATGGCCCGAGGCGACCCCGTATCGATGCGCCTCGTGGCGCGGTCGATTGCGGCGTTCATGCTTGCTGGGGTTGCCATGAAACCGAAATGCTATCTTGATTCGCGCCCGCGGCGAAGCCCTCGTCCTCGCCTATCCCCGGCACCCACACCAGCGTCTCACCGCAAAAGAGCAGCGGCATGCGCACGCGCTGCCAGGGTGGAATCCCCGCCTCCTGCAACAAATTCTTGAGCGTGCGCCGCGGGCGCGACGAATCGGGCCGCAAGCGTTCGCCGCCGACGCGGGAGCGAATCGTGACCGTGTCGTCTGACAATTTCGAACGCGCGATTCCCGCGCCTGCGCCGGATTCCAGGCGCAACAGACCGCAGCCCTGGGGCAGTACCAATTCCGTTTCACCGCGCCAAGGCACGCGCCAAGATTCGACCTGATGATTCGCAGCGACATCGATGTGGATGAGGCCGGCGTGACAACGCAGCACGCGATTCGCCCAGGCGATTTCCGTTTGGTCGTGCGTCTGACGCGGCCGGAGTTGGCGCAACATCTCGTCCAGTTGGGCTGCGTCCGGAACGGGAATTCCCATGCGAGAAAAATAATAACGCAGCAAATTCTTTGCGCGCGGATCGGATAAGGCGAGCAGCGGCTCAAGTCTGAGATGTTCTCGCTCAACCACTGACTTCGAATCGATCTCGGCGAGTTCGTCCAGCAATTGCTGTGCCTCTGCCGCGTGTTGCGCTAGCCGCGTCAGGCTGTCGCGATAGTGCGGCGCGTGGATAGCGATGCGCGGCAGCACGTCGTGACGCAAATGGTTGCGAAAATATCGAGTGTCGTCATTCGACTCGTCCTCGATCCAATCGAGTTTGTGTTGCTCGGCATACTCAACCAGCGCGCTCGATTCAACATCCAATAATGGGCGGACGATCAATTTCTGCCCGCCTTGTTTCAGCGTCTTAACGGTTGGCATCCCGCTGATGCCCTTGAGACCCGCGCCACGCAAGGCTTGCAGCAAAACAGTTTCCGCTTGATCGTCGCGATGGTGGGCTAGTAAGATGGCGTCGGCGTCGATCGCCGCGAAGGCGCCATGGCGCGCGTCGCGCGCCGCCGCTTCCAGTCCTTTGCCGCTCGCGCGCGGCACGCTCACGCGCTCGATGTGTAGCGGCACCACAAGCGTTGCGCAAAGCTTGGCGCAGAACGCTGCCCAACTATCGGCATGGGGACTGATTTGGTGATTGATGTGAATGGCGGAGAGAGCAATGTCCAACTCCACTCGACACTGCACGATCACATGCAAGAGAACAACGGAATCGCGCCCGCCCGACAGGCCGACGCATAGTCTGGATTTCGGTTGAATGACAGCGGCAAGACGTGCGCGGACGTGCCGCGTAAGGTCGGTGCTAGACTTCCTTGAACTTGCCATAGCCGTTCAGCCGCTCCTGGCGCAGCTTCACGAGCGCGTCGATGTCGTGCTCCTCCGTTTGTTTCAGCGCTTCGCGCAACGCCTTTTTGAGCGCGGTGGCCGTGGCCTGAGGATCGCGATGGGCGCCGCCCAAGGGTTCGTGGACGACCTTGTCCACGAGACCTAAACTTTTCAGCCGTGTGGCGGTGATGCCCAGAGTTTCCGCCGCTTCGGGCGCGTGCTCCGGGCTCTTCCACAAAATCGCGGCGCAGCCCTCGGGCGAGATCACTGAATAGGTGGAATATTGCATCATCACCGTCACATCGCCGACACCGATTGCCAACGCCCCGCCGGAACCGCCCTCGCCTATTACCGTGCAAATGATCGGTGTGCGCAATTTCGCCAAAGTGAACAAGTTCCTCGCGATGGCCTCGGACTGACCACGCTCTTCCGCGCCGATGCCGGGATAGGCGCCCGGCGTATCGATGAAGGTCAACAACGGCAACGAAAATTTTTCCGCCAGGCGCATTAAGCGCAGCGCCTTGCGATAGCCTTCCGGACGCGGCATGCCGAAATTGCGCAGAATTTTTTCCTTGGTGTCGCGGCCCTTCTGATGGCCAATGATGACAACCGGCTTGCCGTCGAAACGCGCCATGCCGCCGACGATGGCACGGTCGTCCGAATACGCACGGTCACCGTGCAGTTCGACGAAATCCGTGAACAGCAATTCGACGTAGTCCAAGGTGTACGGACGCTGCGGATGACGCGCCACTTGGGCGATCTGCCAAGCGTTCAAGTTGGAATAAATGTCTTTCGCGAGCGTCTGACTTTTTTTCTCCAGCCGGCCGATTTCTTGCGAAATGTCGACGGCGGAATCGTCCTGTACGAAGCGTAACTCTTCGATCTTGGATTCCAGCTCCGCGATCGGTTGTTCGAACTCCAGAAACGTTGTTTTCATAGCCAACTCATTCCTACGAACCTATGGCGTGCCATAGTTCTTCGCCAAATAATCGACAATGGCCTGGATATCGTCTTTGGGAATGGGCGCGCCAAAGGCGCTCACCATTTTATTCACTTCCGCTTCCCAGAGTTTGCGGTCGGGGAACGGCGAATTCATTTGAATGTAATCCAAGCTGTGACAAGCGCTGCAATAGGCTGTTACCTTATCCAATCCGGCGCCTGGTTTCAAGGCGATTTTGCGTTCGTCCGCGAGCGCAGCGTTGGCCGCCAAACATAGAAAAAATGCGTACAGTAGTTTCATGAGCGGCGCCGATTATGACACGTTGATCTTGATGCGTTGGATCGCGTTGTGGTGATAGCCGGCGGGATTGGCGATCAACTCCATGGTCTGAGTTGCGCCAACACGGTTGGTTGCCCGCGCCATCAACAGATACTCGCCCGGCTTATCGAAGGCCAAACGGAAACGCCATTGCCGCCAAGAGAATCTACCCAGATCCGTGCCCAATTCGGCGCGCCGCCAGCTTTGCCCGCCGTCGATGGAAACGTCCATTTCGGCGATGCCGTAACCGCCATCCCACGCCACGCCGCGAGCGTCCATGGTCGTGCCTTCATTGATTTTCACGCCTTCCTGAATATTGGTGAACATCGAGTTCACCACCATTTCGGTGATGGGCGTGTTGGCATCGGTATCCTGGGAGACGAAGCGATCGACGATGGGGAACTTACCCTTGGGGATGCGATAACCCGGCTTCATCCAAAAACCTTCCACCGGCTTGCTGGAAACGTTGATCGCAGTAAGGTGCTTCATCCAATAAGTCGCGGTCCATCCGGGCACCACTAAGCGTGCCGGAAATCCATTCCAATGGGGCAGCGGTTCGCCGTTCATCTCATAGGCGACAAGGATATTTTCATCCAGCGCTTTCCACATCGGGATGCTTTTGATGTAGTCGGGCCCTTTGTCGATGACCGCGGCATCGGCGCCGTTGAGGCCGATCTCCAGAGCCATCTTACCCGGTTGCGCTTGCGCCAAGATGTCCTTCAGCCGCGCGCCTTTCCAGCGGGCGTTGCCCATCGCGCCATGCCCCCACTGCACGCCTGCCACGTGTGGCGCAAACAGGCCGCGCCGATTGCCGGAACACATACACAGCGCGTTTACTTCTACCGCTTCGAATTGAGTCTTGAGTTCTTGCAACGTCAGGGCAAAGGATTTGCCTGCGGCATCCCCACCTACCGCGAGCTTCCAGGTCGCGGCATCGACTTGCGGAATATCCGCCACGTGGTAGCGCACAAAAAACGCTTGGTTGGGCGTAAACGCTTCTTGGAAATAATTTACCGGCGTTTCAAAATTTGGCGGGCGAAAAGATTTGCGCACCAACGGGAATTTGCCGGGCAACGTCTCCATCGATGCGGTATCGAGAAAACCTTGCGGTAATTCATCCGGCCCAAAGGCCGCGTCGCGGGCCTGCAATACCTGGGGTGCGAGCAACAAACCGCCGGCCGATTGCATGAATCTTCGTCGTGATAACATGAGTTGCGTCCTCTTAGCAGCTAGTGTAGTGCTTGGTAATTAATGGAACATAAAAATGCGAAGCACTACGCTTGTTATGTTACGCGAATTCCGGCGCGGCGAGGAACCCTAGCCTTGTCCAATGGGGTATGAGTCTGAAGGCTGGGCGTGATTCCAACGGGGTTTGAGTCTGAACGGGTAGCTGGGATCGATCATGATGGAAGGCATGG
>JAYTGZ010000267.1:0-4982 GCA_043733025.1 Pseudomonadota bacterium
TGCGGTGTGCGTTGCGGAGGCTTTGATCCACTGGCGAGCTCAGGCGCGTTTGCGTGCGAGACGGATTTTGTCAAAGCGTTTGGCGCCAGCTTGGTTCACCCGTTCGACCGCCTCGTTGTCGGTAATGCTCAGTGCGAGCGCATCGAGGGCTGAGAAGGTTACTGTGGTTTTGAGAAAGGTGTGTGCCTTGGGCAATGATTTGAGTTTATCGTAGGGTGTCATCATATTCTTATAGCGGTAGATTTTCTTGATCCTGCCCTTCTTGTCGGTGCGGGTAGTGGGAAAGAAGCAAGGGCGACTGGGTAGCCCTAGGCTAGCCACTGGCCTAGGGCCATGGAAGTTCAGGTATGGCGTAAGCAGCTCAACAGTGAAAGCGTTGACCGCCTGCGCGTGGTGACTGGGGAGGTGTTCGTAGCCCAGGTGTTTGCGCACCACGGAAGCATTCTTGCTCTGGGCAAGGGCATTGTCGTTACTGTGGCGGGAGCGCGATTGGGTGAATTCGATGTGCAGCTTGTTAAGCATTTTTGCCACCCGATAATTGATGTATTCCGACCCATTATCGGAGTGGAAGCCGCGTATGACAAACGGGAAGAACTCGAGTAACGAGGTAGGCAAGGGCAGCAGGAATAGCTCGCTAATGTGCGCGACAGCCCCGACGAACTCATACTGCGTAATCTCATCAACCGCGTTCACAAACAGACGTGACTTGACAACTAAGCAACTAATCGGGATCGTGCTTCATTCCACCGCGATTGGCATGGGTTCGGTTTCGTGGGACGATTCACTGCGAGTGCGTCTTCCGCTACCCATGAACAACAGCAGTGGCAGCCCAAGCACCGCACCGGCGGCAATCAACCAGAAGTCCGCCGTGTATCCAAGCATGGCCGCTTGTCGATTAATCTCCCGCTCTATAGTTGCTAGACCGGTTTGGGTGGACATGTCCCAGCCGTTGGACTTGACCTCGCCGCGCAGCGCGTCGTTATACGGCGTGACATGCTCGACCAGTTGCGCATGATTGACGGCGCTGGTGTGGACAAAAAACGCGAGCGCGATCGACACCCCGACGCTGGAGCCGAAGCTGCGCGCCAGGTTGAACACCGCCGTTGCCTCCGTGCGTTGATGAGCGGGCAGGGACGAGAACGCTAACACTTGAGCGGGGACCAACATGATGCCGGCGCCCACACCTTGCACGAATCCGGTCCAGACGATCGGCCATTCGCCCACGTCGGTATTCCATGTGGCCATCTCGGCGCTGGAACCTGCGAGGCAGAGTAAGCCGAATGCCATGAGCGACCGCGGCGACACACGGTCCATGGCGCGGCCGCTAATGACCATTGCCAACAATAGCCCGAACCCCCGCGGCGATTGCAATAGGCCGACCGTATCGATCGGATAGCCGCGGATGTCTTGCAGAAACGCCGGCATCATCACCATGGTGGGAAGAGTCAGCAACCCGTAGCCGAACACAAACGCGAGCGCGAAAAAGAAACTGCGCTGGGTGAGAAGACTGAGATCGAGGAAGGGATTTCGCGTGGTCACGCTGTGGGCGATGAACAGGTAAATCCCCAACACGGCGAGACAGGCTTCCAGTACGATTTCGCCCGACTCGAACCAATCCAGCCGGCCACCGCGATCAAGCGCCATTTGCAGTGCGCCGAGTCCCATTGCGAGCGCCAAAAAACCGAACCAATCGAGCCGGTGTTTGGCATCGCGCACGGTTTCTGGAACGAACGCGAGTATGCCTAGCCAAGCGAGCACGCCGAACGGAATGTTGAGGAAGAAGATATATCGCCAGCTCATATACTCCGTCACATAACCGCCGATGGTGGGACCGATCACCGAACCAAACACCGCGCCCGTTCCCCACAGCGCCATCGCTTTGCCGTGGCGCTCAACCGGATAGGTATCGAGTATGATCGCTTGTGACAGCGGGATCAGGAAGGCGCCGCTCATGCCCTGCACAATGCGGGCGAAAACTTCGAATGCGAGGGTGTCGGCGAGGCCGCAGAACAGCGACGCCAAAGTGAAGCCCGCCATGGCCCATAGGAACACGCGCTTGCGGCCGAAGCGCGAACTAAGCCAACCAGCCGTGGGGATCATCACGGCGGAGGCGACGATATAGGACGTGATGATCCAGGAGATCTGGTCGGACGTCGCCGAGAACGTCCCTTGCATGTGGGGCAGGGCGACGGCGGCGATGGTCCAATCGATGGAGTAAAGCAACGCGGCCAGTATCACCGAACCGCTGATGAGCGCCGGGTGCCGTGGCAATCCCGCTGCGGTAGTCACTTCGCCTCTCCGGCGAGAGCTGGTTTAGGCTGCAGGAACCGCGGTAACCAGCCCGCATCGACCAGGCGCTGCATGCCGCGCGGCAGACCGCGCTCGCGTTTGGTGTCGACGGAAACCAACACGGTCATGCCCACGCGTAAATTGGTGTGGCCCGGTTCGACTTGAATCAGTACCGGGACACGCTGGACGACTTTTACCCAATTGCCGGTCGCGTTTTGCGGCGGCAAAACGGCAAATTCGGCGCCCGTGGCTGGGGCAATGGTGGACACGACCGCGCGCCAGCTTTGATCGGGGTAAATATCGGACGCCACCCTCGCGGCTTGGCCGACCTTGATATTCGTCAACTGGGTCTCTTTGAAGTTCGCTTCAATCCACGGCTGCCCACTCTCGATCAGGCTAAAGAGCGGCGCACCTGTGTCCGCGTATTCCCCCACCCGCAGTTTCATATGGCTGACGACGCCCGCCGCGGGCGCGGTGACGCGCGTGCGCTCCAGATCCATCATCGCTTCATCGAGCAGGGTCTTGGCCTCCGCGAATCGCGGATGCTTCTCCGGAGCCAAATTTGGGTTGCCACTGAGATTGGCGAGCACGCGATTAGCGCTTTCCCCCACTGTCGCGAGTTGGCGCCGCGCCACGTCGAGATTCAAACGGGCTTCGTCGTACACGTCGCCGCGTATCATGCCGTATTCTTTGAGTTTGCCTTGCCGCTCAAACTGGCGTTGCAGGAACTGGATTCGTTCGCGCGTCTCATCGGCTTGCAGCAGTGTGGCGCGGTATTCCGCGCGCAGCGACGCGACTTCCGTTCGGATCACGTCCAGGCGGGCGCGCGATCGCTCGATGGCGATCTCGTAGGGTTGCGGATCGATGCGGAACAGCGGCGCGCCGGCAGCAACGTATTCGTTATCCCGGACGGAAACTTCGTCCACTCGTCCCGCAATCGGAGCGCTGACGGAGATGATGTTTGCTTTCACGTAGGCATTTTCCGTTTCGACGAACCGTCCGCCGCGGGCGTAATACTGTAGGCCAAAGAAGGCGGCGACGATGGGCACGACGCCGAGCAACAGCAGGCGCAGGAGTTGCAGCGAGATTTGGCGCAGTCCGGGAACGGTAATCATTGTTAGCGCTTGCGTCCGCGTGCGGCGTTCTTGGTTACGCCGTTTTCTAGCCGGGTTAGGTTCGCTTTAATCGCCAGCAACATGTCGACAAATCGCTCCCGGTCCGCTGTTTCCAGACTGGCGAGGGCATCGCGGCGCAACTCCGCCGCCGCCGCGCGCATCGCTTTCACGGCGGGCTCGACTTCATCGGTCAAATATACTTGCTTCGCGCGGCGATCCGTCGCGTGGTCTTCACGCCGTATCCAACCCTTGACTTCCATCCGGTCGAGCATGCGCCCCAAGGTCGCTTTTTCGATCTCCAAAATTTCTGCGAGTTCCGACTGGGTCGCTCCGTTGTTGCGAAACAAATGATTCAGCACCCACCATTGCGAACGGGTGAGGCCCAGGGATTTTACACGGCGATCGAAAGTGATGCGCATGAGCCGCGCGACGTCGTTGAGGATGAAACCGAAGTTCCGCGACAGGTCTTCTTTAATCATGGCGCATTTTAGTTGTCTAGCTTACAGTAAGCAAGGCCATTAGTTGCATTACGGCCGACCGGCTCAAACGCGCCATCGTCATCAATTTGGTCATTGCCTGGAGAATCATGCTGATGACCCTGCTGGGCCGAGAGTGTCCGGAACTTCCCGCCGAGGTCTTGTTCTCAGACTTTGAGATCGATGTGACAGAGGCCTACGCGAAAAAAAGAGTTGCCCAGCCCACCCAGCTTGGTGATGCCGTGCGTCTTGTAGCCCGCCTCCGGGGCACCCACTTATGTGGCAAGGCGATTCGCATCTGAAAATGATGTGCGAAGGTTTCTCCCTCACAGAGTGGGATCCGGATTAGAAATATTTATGGGTAAAGGGCAGACCTAGCCAGCCAAACCGGCAATCGCATAGTCGGATGCGTTGCATTGCCGTTTCAAGGTCAAAAAAAATGGCAGACATCCGGTTCGCAACCCTAGGGGTGTTGAACTATATGTCTGCCAAGCGCTGCATCCAAGAACGGCTGGACCCGTTGGGTCCAGTGTTTTTTTGTAATTATTATGGGGCTATTTTGCTCTTATTGTCCAATAATTACAAGCAGGTTTCATGCCGTGCCGCCTATTTTGATGAAAAATTTATAATTTATTGATTATAAAAGATAAATTATATTAATTACGAATTCGTCCCGTTATTGCAGGACGATCCTTGGTGCATTTTACTGTGCATCTTCAACTCAAAGTTTTTAACTAAATCTATATTAATCAATATATTAACAGTTTTACGCTGGAATAAATTAGAGTGTCAACTATTTTATTAAACCATTTTCTCTGGTCGTTGTTATCTATAGCTTTGATTTAAAAGTTAAAATTTATAAACATCATCAAAAACCGCACGATTTTATGTGTAAAAATATATTTCATGATACAAAAACTGTCGATTTTTTTTACACTTTAATTTCGGCATCATGGAGATCGATCAAAAAAAAAGCTGCCCGAAGGCAGCCCCATTTGATGAACGAAAGACGTCTAAACTAAACCAAGCCGCTTTCGATCGTTAGTTCGCTTTAGTAGTTGAAGGACCGGCGCCGCGCGGGACTTCCTTCCCGGTCTGGACG
>JAYTGZ010000268.1:0-7885 GCA_043733025.1 Pseudomonadota bacterium
GCGTATTCATGCTCTGCGAGATATCGAGGACAAAGATGGTATTAAAGACGTCTCGCTGCCACGGCAGGGACGGCCGCGCTAGCGCCAAACCAAGCAACAGCAGGACGGCAATTAGCCAGCGGGCGCGTACGTCGAGCCGCTGTAGGATCGCAACACTACCCAATTTCACGGCAACCCTAGGGTGAATCCGTGCATCGTGGTCAGGGCCCGTTCCGATTGCTCCGGTGGCGGTAAGTCCTCGTCGTCACTGTCATCGGGATCGGGAACTAAGCGCAGTGCCCGCTCAAGATTATATTTAGCGTCCCATGCCGCCGGCTCGGCTCGCAACACCGCACGATAGGTCTCCTTGGCCATCTCAACCAGCGGTAATCCAAGCTGTTTAGCCGCTTCCTCGTCCAATTCCATCGCTTGCATCAAATAACGGTTTGCGCGGTTGAACTTCGCGGCCAACTTCAGCGTCTCGGAAGATGAACTTTCAACGCGTTTGTACAATGCAATGGCATCGTCATGGCTGCCCTTTTGCGTATGCAAATAGGCCTGGGCAAACACGGCCTCTGGGGGCAGCGCTACCTTCCACATCAAAATCGAACCGTCTGCGATAGCGGCGTTCACCTGTTCTGCGTGCCACAGCCGGTAACCATCGAACGCGATCAGCGCCAGCAGCACGAAGGCCGCCCAACGCAACCATTTGTGGATTTTTTTTCTCAGCGCCATGATTTGATTTCCATGAACTTTGACGCGACTAGAATCGTGATCGTCAGGGCTGCGATCAGATAGCATTCCCACGAAAGTTCGCGTCGCGGGACGAGTTCCTTGAATGTCATGGGTCGATTTTCTAAACGGTTTACGTCTTGTATGGCCCGTTGTATCGCGTTTGAATTTTCCGCTTCGTAAGCTTGGTAGGGAGAGCCGAGCGACTTGAAGAATTCGTGCAGAGCGATTTCTGGTGAGGCCTCGTTCTCGTTCGCCCCATCACTAGACACACCAAATAGGCCGGGGCTATGAAACGAGCGCAGATATATCCAATAAAGCCCGACGCGATTTCGCTTCATCTGCAACGCTAATCGCCGCTGGGTACTTACGTCGATTCGAGCACCGCCATCCGACACCATCAGGATGATCCGCGACGCGGTGTAGGGTTGATTGTCGAAGAAAGTCAGCGCGGAAAATAGCCCTCGTGCCAGGTCCGTATCCGATAATCCGCGTCCGACATCGCCGGCGCGTATGGCGGCTTGAATAACCTCTTGTTTTTGCGTGAAATCCAGGACGCGCATCGGATATGAGCTGAATACGACCATGCCGAACATGTCGTGGCGCCGCTTGGACGCGAATTCCGCCAGAATCTTGCGCGCAACCCTGCCCTTGATTTCTCTGGCGTGCGCCTCGTTAAACGCCTTGCTGGGGTCGTGATTCACGCGACCGTGATTGAACGATTCATCCATGCTGCGGCTACGGTCGAGCAGCACCACAATCTGCGCGCCGTGTCCCACACGCTCCACGACGCCTTCCGAGCGACGCAGTCCGGAAAGCCCAAAAATCAGCGCGGCGATTGTAATGGCGGCTATTAGCTTGAGCAATAACCCGACCACGGTCGCCAGGTAATCCCGCGGAATCAGCGCGAGCCAACTGTAGCTCAGCGTCGTGCGATCGGCGCGCAAAAAAGGCAACAGTGCCAGCGGCAGGAGCCACAAGACTAGCGGGTAGGCAATCTCCAAGTTCACGCGATGCCACGTTCGACGTCGCGCCAGGCGCGGCAAAAATCCATTAGCCACGTAAGGGATCGGCGTGAATCAGGGTTTCCAGCGCCGAAGAACTCGTCGCGGGACAGTTCGAAGAATTGCCGCGTCATAATGCTGAGACTTCCAGCTACGCCGCGAGTGCTGAGAAAGTGGTCGACATTTTCGATGAATAACGATCTACCCGCGGTTTCATTGAGGGCCTTGTGAAGGCGCTCGACAACTTGCGAAAAAACAAGATCTTGTTGGTTCAGTCGACCGAGATCCCGGTAGGCGCGCGTAAACGGACGGCGCAATTGTGCGAGGTAGGGAATACCAAAATACTGATATGCCCAGTAAAGCATAACGCAGGCGAGAACTAGACCGTATCCCATCAGCCGCTGGCGAACGGGCTTGGTATCGAGTCCAGTTGGGCGGATATCCGGACGCATTGACTCCAAGCCATCCCGCGCCAACACTTCTTCCGGTGTGATCGGCGCTAACGTGATCGGCCATTCGCTGGACGTTGCTTCGATCGGTTTCCCGAGACCGACAAAACTGAATCTGTGGGCGGGAAGTTCCACGATCCTGACTTCGGTTGGGGAATTAAGCAGTTGGTAGGTCACTTTCACCCAGAATTGCCGTCCCGTCTCAACGCGCATTTCGCGGATATCCACCGAGCGCAATTCGAGCCACGCGCTCAGGCGGCCAGGTCTGGGCAGGGTCTTTTCATCCAAAACGTACCCCGACTTGACACTGATGACTAGATCCCGGGTAACGGTGTCTCCTACTACATAACCGAAGGGGCGTGGGTTATGCGGCACGATCTCAATCTCCGCCGCATAACTCCAACCCGTCCAGAGCAGGAGCCAGAGAATTAAGGGAAATCTCGTCACGCCGCCAGGTCTTCGACCGAATCGCCGGCACGATAGAAGTATTGCGTAACGCGTTCCGCATTAAAGCCATCTTCGACGAACAAGGCGTGAGTATTGTAGCGCGTAAAGAAACCGGTGAGCCACGATCGACGCGCAGCGAATGCTTCCCGCAACCGTTGCTGGAAGGACGCTCGAAGCAAAAGCGTGCGTTTGCGTCCTGACTCGCTGTCGCGCACTGAAACCAGGCCGAAACGGGGTAGGCGTTCGAACTCGGCCCGGTCCCACAACACAATGGGACAGACGCGATGACCGGATAGTGATTCCATTACGGAGGCAAGCAGTTGCTGGTCGCAATGAAAGTCCGACACAAAAAAAATCAAACTCCGCTGCTTCGTTAAGTTGCGCCCAACGTCGAGTAATCCTGAGGCCGATGCCCCAGCCGGTACTAGGTTGCGCAGACGTTGCACGATCTCCAATCCAGCCCCCAAGACGTGAGTGGGCGGCAGCAAGAAATCGAGGCGGAGAACCTCATCGCAACCCATGAAAGCAAATCGATCTCCGGTACGATGGACCGAATAGGCGACGGATTCAGTAAAATCGGCGAGCACATCCATTTTGCGTCGTTCGCCAGAAAAGCCTAACGATGCCGAGAGGTCAGCGATGAGATAAACCGGCACTTTGCTGCGCTGGCGAAAACTGCGCACGAACCACTGTTCGAACGGATCTGACAAACTGGCGCGGATGTCGAGCCGGCGCGGGTCGGGCGAAGCGAGGAGTGGGACATTACCGCGGAACTCCAAGCCTCCGCCGGACTGGGAACTGCCATGAAATCCAGGCAGATGGCTGTTAGTGCGCCAATCGATTTTGTAATGAAATTCTTTTAACATCACTGGACATTTTATACGAGATCGGTGTGGCGCCCGTGCGAATTCGGCAAAAATTCAAGCAGATCCAGGGCGAATAACGAGCTTCGCGTGGCTTCTTGTGTGTACAATTCAAGTCTTTGATTTGCTTTCATTAGCTTCCCTCGCCCAGGAATAACTTACGACGATGCGTATCTTGCTTAGTAATGATGATGGCTACTTTGCCCCCGGACTGCGTCATCTGGCGGAAATGCTTGCGCAGGTGGGTGAGATCACCGTGGTCGCGCCCGAGCGCGATCGCAGCGGCGCAAGTAACTCATTGACCTTGGATAGGCCCCTTAAATTGGGTCAATCGAGCAACGGCTATTATCATATCAACGGAACGCCAACCGATTGTGTCCACATGGCCGTGACGGGATTACTGAACGAGATACCCGATATCGTAGTCTCCGGAATTAATCACGGGATGAACATGGGCGATGATACGGTTTACTCGGGTACCGTCGCCGCGGCAACCGAGGGGTATTTGCTTGGTATTCCTTCAATTGCGATTTCATTGGCTACGGCCGGACATAACCACTTCGAGACGGCTGCGCGGGTCGCGTTGGAGTTGGTTAAGCAACTCATGCGAAATCCTTACCCAGAGCCATTCCTGCTTAACGTGAACGTGCCGGACGTCCCATTCGACGAGCTAAAGGGCAACGAAATCACCCGGCTAGGAAAGCGCCACAAGGCGGAACCCATCGTTAAATCCCAGAATCCTCGCGGCGAAACGGTTTATTGGGTCGGCGCGGCCGGGTCCGCTCAGGATGCGGGGGAGGGCACGGATTTCTACGCCGTTAACGCGAACCGAGTAGCCATCACCCCGCTGCAGATCGACCTGACCCACTACGCCAAATTGGACCCGTTAAAGCGTTGGTTGCAAGGATGACAGCGCGGCAAATCGGCATCGGCATGACCTCCCAGCGCACTCGCCAGCGGCTGGTGGATCGGCTCCGGGAAGCAGGCATCAAGGATGAGCGGGTGCTGGCACGGATCTATGAAATACCGCGGCATATTTTCGTCGACGAAGCGTTGGCGAGCCGGGCGTACGAAGATACGCCGTTGCCTATTGGCTTCAGCCAAACCATCTCCAGCCCCTACATTGTGGCGCGCATGACGGAATTGGTGCGCAACGGCCGGCAGCAACTCAATCGCCTATTGGAAATTGGCACCGGTTGCGGCTATCAAACTGCGATTCTGGCGCGATTTGCGAAGGAAGTGTATTCGATCGAGCGTATCGACGCGTTGTTGAGCAAGGCGCGCGCCCATCTGCGGGAACTCAGAGTGAGCAACGTACGATTTAAGCATGGCGACGGCAGTTTCGGTCTGCCTGAAGTGGCGCCCTTCGACGGTATTGTCGTCACGGCTGCGGCGTTGGAAACGCCGAGTGAACTGGTTGCCCAGTTGGCGCCCGGTGGACGATTGGTGTTCCCCAAGGGGCAAGACGAGCAGCGACTTTTCCTGGTGGAACGCACCGATCAAGGAGTTGCGGAGACCATGCTTGAGCCGGTGAAATTCGTACCGCTGTTACCAGGAGCAGTACGTGCATAGAGGAATGAGAGGCTGGTTGGATTTGATACGTGGGTATGGTTGGGCCAGATTGCTCGGTCTAGGGCTGCTTGCTGGATGTGTTACTGCACAGCGTGCGCCTGTGGTCGATCGTGTTCCGCCCCCACCGTCGGCAACAACGGCCGTCTCTAAGCCGATGCCACCGAAAAGTGCGGGCGATGTTCCCAAGGCGACGCCTAGCTTGCCCACGGCTATACCCGCCAGTACGAAGCCCGCGACGCATACAATTCAAAAGGGCGAGACTTTGTACGGGATCGCGCGACAGTACGGCCTCGATTACCGGGAACTCGGGGCTTGGAATAATGTTCCCAATGCGAATTCATTGCGGGAAAGCATGGTATTGCAGTTGACTGCGCCCGCGACGCGCGCAGGGCAACCGGGCGTGACCGCGTTGCCTATCAGTATCGATGTGGCGCCGGAAGGAAAACCAAGCGCCGAATCCGTGACGATGCCACCGGCGCCGGCACAAAATTCAGATGACAAGACGGTAGATGTCAAGACGGAGCCGAAAGCCTCCCGCCTGCCTTATTCCGATGTTGCGCTGGCGAAAATACAGCGCGGCGAACCAGATAACGCGGGCCGCACGGCAAAACCGGAAGCCAAAGCCTATCCTAAGCCGGATGGCAATCCTGGGGTGAAAAGTGATAACGAAAGTTTACAATGGGTTTGGCCAACCAATGGTAGGATCACATCTAGTTTCAATGAGAGTTCGAAAGGGTTCGACATTGCAGGGGTGCTCGGCCAACCAATTTTTGCGAGTGCCGATGGACGCGTGTCTTACATTGGAAATAGCCTACGAGGTTACGGCAAAATGATCGTGATCATACACAATAAAAGCCATCTAAGCCTGTATGCGCATAACAGCGCTATTCTGGTGAAAGAGGGACAGACTGTAACACGTGGCCAGAAGATTGCCGAGATGGGCAATAGCGATTCTGACGATGGAGCAGTCAAGTTGCACTTTGAAATCCGCCGGTTGGGGAAGCCAGTTGATCCATGGAAATATTTACCCAGCGAAAGGTTATCATGAGCCACCCGGAAGCAGTAGAAGTAGAAGACGAAGAAATCGAAGAGACGCCACACGTCGATGAGTGGCAGGCAGAGGCCCCGGAACCCGTTGCGGATTGGCACGCCGATCCCACCCAACTTTATCTCAACGAGATAGGGCAAAATGCGTTGCTTACCGCGGAACAAGAGCGGCGGCTTGCATTTAAAGTCCAAGCAGGTGATTTCCAAGCCCGGCAGAAAATGATCGAGCACAATCTCCGCCTTGTCGTGAACATCGCCAAACACTATGTCAATCGCGGCGTTCCTTTGCTCGATCTCATCGAGGAGGGGAACCTTGGTTTAATTCATGCCCTGGAAAAGTTCGAGCCCGAGCGCGGCTTCCGCTTTTCCACCTATGCAACTTGGTGGATCCGTCAGAATGTCGAGCGCGCGATCATGAATCAATCGCGTACGATTCGCCTGCCAGTTCATATCATCAAAGAGCTTAACGTCTACCTGCGCGCCAAACGGCATTTGGAAGCCCGTTCGGAGACTGAGCCGACTGCCGAGGATGTTGCATCGTTACTCGGTAAAGATGTCGAAGAAGTACGCCGCGTGCTGAACCTAAACGAGCGCATGGCCTCCCTCGACGCACCGCTAGACGTAGATCCCTCGCTGTCGCTCGGTGAATCCATTGCCGATGACCAATGCATTGCCCCCGAAGAACTGTTGCAGCGCGACGAGGTGATCGGCCGGGTGCGTGAGTGGATCGAGCAGTTGAACGACAAGCAACGCTGGGTCATCGAGCGCCGCTTTGGTCTCAACGATCACGACATTTACACCCTGGAAGAATTAGCGGCGACTATGAAACTGACTCGCGAGCGGGTGCGGCAGATTCAACTCGAAGCCCTGGCGGCCCTGAAGCGTGTGTTGCGCCGCAACGGCATGTCGAAGGAAATGTTGTTCTAGGGGTTTGTTGAAAACCTACTGCGGCGCCCGTCTGGGGGCTGGCCTACGGGGTAGCCCTAGGCTAGCCACTGGCCTAGGGCCAGGGCCACGTCGTTGCGCGGTGCTCGGAATCCTCATGTACCCTGAGGTACATTGCGGTTCCTGCGCGCCGCGCGCCTTGCATACGGGTATCCTCGCTACGTTTTTCAAAAAACTCCTATCTACCTTTGAATCGTGCCGGACGTTTCTCGAGAAACGCTTGCACGCCTTCCGCAAAATCCGGCGACATTCCCGCTAGTCCTTGCGCGTCTCGTTCCCAATCCAATTGCTGGTCAAGGTTGTGATTAGCCGAGACCTGTAGCGCCTGTTTGATTAAACCCAGCGCGACGCTTGGACCCGCGGCGAGTCGCTTTGCAACGGCGCGTGCCTCGGCCATGAGTTGATCATCGGGGACGGCTTTCCAAATCATTCCCCATTCCGCTGCCTGAGTCGCTGAAATTTTCTCACCTAGCATCGTCAATGCATTCGCGCGAGCCGAGCCGACCAAGCGCGGTAGATAGTAGGTCCCGCCGCAGTCGGGAATGAGGCCAATGTTGACGAAGGCCTGTAAGAATCCCGCCGACTGGCCGGCGATCACGATGTCGCAAGTCAACGCGAGGTTTGCGCCCGCGCCAGCGGCGATACCATTCACAGCAGCGACCACAGGTTTCTTTAAATTTCGAATCCGGCGGATTAGTGGATTGAAGTTCTCGTTCAGGTTATTGCGAATGTGTTCGGTGACTTGGCCCAATTCCCCTTGGCGTTCGTTAAGATCTTGACCAGCGCAAAATCCGCGACCCGCGCCGGTTAGCAGAACCGCGCGAATGTTATCGTCCGTTTCGATCGT
>JAYTGZ010000269.1:0-3159 GCA_043733025.1 Pseudomonadota bacterium
GTACACATCCATGCGGCTGTAGAGCGTGGTGCGATTGATGCCGAGCAATTTCGCCGCGTGGCTCACGTTGCCTTGGGCCAATGCCAGTGCGGCCTCCACATAGGCTTGTTCAGTTTCGCGCAACATCTCGTCTAAGTTGAAGTGCTTTTCTTTCAGCAAGCGTTGTTTGGCGGCATCGACTAACGACTTGGGTTCCAGCGCTTCGACGCGGTCCGCGTCGGGCTGCAGATCGAACTCCGCTTCGATCTGACCGATGTCGAGTTCGTGTCCTGCGTGCTTGGCCGACAGGCGAATGACGATATTTTTCAACTCGCGCGCATTGCCTGGGAAATCATACTCAATCCAACGCGCCAATGCCGCCGCATTGAGCGAGAAAGGTACGCTGCCGTGTTGTTTCGCGAACAGTTTGCGGAAATGATCGAGCAGCAGGATCTTGTCATTGCCGAGATCCCGCAGCGGCGGCACGCTGATGCTGAACACGCTGAGCCGATGAAACAGGTCGGCACGGAACCGGCCCGCTTTGATTTCTTTGCGCAGGTCGCGGTTGGTGGCGGCGATCACCCGCGCTTTGCTGACCCGCGTTTGCGTTTCGCCGACGCGCTGGAATTCGCCGTTCTCCAACACCCGCAATAGCTTGGCTTGCAACTCGATGGGCAGTTCGCCGATTTCGTCGAGGAATAAAGTGCCGCTGCCCGCGTCCTCGAAGTAGCCGGACTTGGCGCCCACCGCGCCGGTAAACGAGCCCTTGCTATAACCGAACAGGGTTGGCTCCACCAAGGCCGGCGAGATGGCGGCGCAATTCAACGCAAAATAAGGCTGCCCGGCACGCTGGCTCAGATGATGCAACGATGTGGCTACGCGCTCTTTGCCACTGCCCGACTCGCCTTCGATCAAAACCGGATGGATCGATCCGGCGTAAAGCGCAAGCTGACTTTTAAGTTTTTGAATCGGCGCGCTATCGCCGATGATCTTACCCGGGCCATCCTTCGCGTCTTTCTCGTTCGCTAGTTCGTCGTCTTTGATTTTCAGCGCATTATTGAGCAGATTCTTCAGGTGTTCCGGCTCGCAGGGTTTGGGCACCAGATCGACGGCGCCCAGCGCCCGCGCGCGGCGCGCGTTGGATTCTTCGTTTTGCCCTGAGAGCACCAAAATGCGGATCGCCGGCGCGTGGGCTAACAACTCGGCGATCAACTGAAATCCTTCGATGGGCAACTGCGGCGTCGGCGGCAAACCGAGATCGATCAAGGCGAGATCTGGCGCTTGTGGCGCGTTGCGCAGCCAAGCGATCGCCTCGGCGCGGGAAGCGGCGGTGTGGACGTTGAAATCGCGGCTCAGAACAAAACTCAGCGTGTCGGAGATGAGCGGATCGTCATCGACCAGCAACAGGCGGGGTTTGGTGTCGGCGTCAGTCATGGTGTCGTTCACCACCTACGCTTCGTCGATGCAGTTGAGAAAAGCTGATTCCAGATCCATTGCGCGCTCGCGCGCATAGCGTTGCTTAAGCTCGCGCGGCGTCCCGTGAAATTTCAATTGTTGGTTGTGCAGCACAGCCAGAGTATCCCCCAGTTCTTCGATATCAGCCAAGGCGTGGGAGGTAAAGAACACGGTTTTCCCCGCCCGTTTCAGCGCCATGATCTCAGCCTTCACGCGGGCGCGGGCGCGCGGGTCAAGGCCGCTCAAGGGTTCATCCAGTATATAAAGACGCTTGTCGCTCAACAAGCATGCCGCCAAACCCAACTTCTGCGTCATACCCTTCGACAGCGAACGCACGGGCTTATCCAGCACGGCGAGTTCCAGATCCAGCGCTTCGAACAACGCGACCACGCGGCCCGGTTGAAACGCGCGACCATCGAGCTTCGCCATGTAGGTCAGGAAATCGCGGCCGGTCAAATAGTACGGCGGAACGAATCGCTCGGGCAAAAATGCAATCGGCGCGCGCGCCGCCGTCTCGCCATGATCCACGCCAAAGATTTCCACGCGGCCGCTATCCAATGAAACGAGATCGAGTAGACACTTGAGCAGCGTTGTCTTGCCGGCGCCATTCACGCCCGCGAGCGCGATGCATTCGCCCTCGGCGACGCGCAAGGAAAATCCATCCAGCGCCACGGTTGGACCGTAGCGTTTGATTACGTCGGTGAATTGAATCGCAGCGCTGGACATCGCCGCAAGCTTATGCCAAATCCAACCACTCGGCAATGTACTTGAACCTCGCCAAGAGCCGCATGGGTATTGGCTCGTGGCATGGCATAGGCGATCGAGCGCGCCGTAATTGCTTGTAGCGAATCGGGAAACCCGCCTGAGCATCATTTTGCCGGCGCCGGCTAAATTAACGAGCGCGGCAAGGGCGGACAGCGTGATGTAGACGACTACACCACTCCCGCTTCGCCTGTTACCGCATCGCCCAGAACGGCGACCCACGTTAGTCAGAAATCGCCCGGGCGCAGCAATATTTTGCCATCCAGACCCGTCACCAGGAGCTTTCCGCTCAGTTGGCAGCAGACACGGAGCGGCTGGAACTGCGCAAGCAAACGTCTAGATGCCCGAACTGCAAAACCGAAATCAAGCTCACCGAATCTCTGGCAGTGCCGCTGATCGAATCGACCCCCAGACAATTCGAACAACAACTGGCGCAGAAAACTTCGCGATGATCAGCGGACTGCTAAGGCAGAGATCGCCGTAATCGAGAGCCAGAGTTTGCCGAAAGGCGTTGAAACCTTCGAAATGGTAGAGGGCGTTTGGGTAACGCATCCACGCGCCGCGTTGCCGGTGGCCATGATATTGCGCCAGTCTTTGCTGGAGCTTGCCCTTGCACGGCAGGCCACCGAAGGCCAGCAAACCAAAACGGAAATGGTCTACCAGTACCTCACCGGTCTGCGCTTTCGCCAGCGGGTGGAAGCCATCGTCGAAGCCTTCTCCACCATGCAGGAAGACCTTGATAAGGAAAGAAAAGTCATCATGAAGCAATGGGCCAAGCGTGAAGAACAGATTATGCGTGTCATGGGGGCGACGGTGGGGATGTATGGGGATTTGCAGGGGATTGCGGGGAAGTCTTTGCAGCAGATTGAGGGGCTAGAGCTTCCGGCACTGGAAGCCCCTGTTGCGAGCAATAACAATGCGTCCGAATGATGGCAACAAACATCGGCAATCGGAATCAATAAG
>JAYTGZ010000270.1:0-2652 GCA_043733025.1 Pseudomonadota bacterium
AGCGCGCCGTTCAACGCGCCGACGCCGGTCGCATATTTCGCATCGCCGAAATAGCGCTCGAGCTTTTCCGAATGAATCGTGAGAACCGAGTTGATGTCCGCAAGGATGACACCGTTCGGCAGTGCTTTCAGCGACGAGTGTGCTGCCGAGTAGTGACCGTTGAGGAACACCAAAAGATGCGCTTCGCTATCGAGTCTGAGATTGGCTATGGCCGCGAGGCAGTGGCCCAAGGCCACCCCGTCGGAATGCGCCTCACCAGGCATGCTAGGCTGCAAGCCGCGCCCATCAAGGCTCGCAAGCGAGGTGTATTTCCAATTTTCGTGTTTCGTGGTCGGGAAGCCGAGTTCCGCGAATTGCTCGATGGCGCGTACGCGTGCGTTCTTCAGCCACGGCAAATTCGCGCCGCCTAAGCGCGCCGCCTGCTCGCGGAATACGCCGAGGTAATGCTCGCGCGCATTGAAAACGGATGACACACTCATGCCGCCGCCTGGGCTTTCGCTTCTTTCTCGATCCAGCCGTAGCCCTTGGCTTCCAATTCCAGAGCCAAGTCTTTGCTGCCGGATTTGACGATGCGCCCATGGGACAGCACGTGGACGAAATCCGGCACGATGTAATCGAGCAAACGTTGATAATGAGTCACCACCAGCATGGATCGCTCCGGCGTGCGATTGGCGTTGACACCGGCCGACACCACCTTCATCGCATCGATATCGAGGCCGGAATCGGTTTCGTCGAGGATTGCGAGCTTCGGTTCCAACACCGACATCTGCAACACTTCGTTACGCTTTTTCTCGCCGCCGGAAAAGCCTTCGTTCACCGCGCGCGACATGAAGCTCTGATCCATTTGCATCAGCTTCATTTTGTCTTTCACAAACTTGAGGAAATCCATCGCGTCCAGATCCGATTCGCCGCGATGTTTGCGAATGGCGTTGAGCGCGGCCTTGAGCAAATTAATGTTCGACACGCCGGGGATTTCCACCGGATATTGGAACGCGAGAAAAATGCCTGCCCGCGCCCGCTCTTCCGCTGGCATGGCGAGCAAGTCTTTGCCGAGATAGACCACTTCGCCGGCGGTGACTGTGTAGTTATCGCGCCCCGCCAACACATTCGCCAGCGTGGATTTGCCTGAGCCGTTCGGACCCATGATGGCGTGGACTTCACCCGCATTGATGCTGAGATTAATGCCGCGCAGGATGTCTTTATTGTCGACTTTCGCGTGCAGATTTTTAATAGTTAGCATGGATCTCTTTAGTTACAGTGTTTTGCGATTGCGTCGTTCAGTTCGCCGATGACGCGAGCCCGCTGCCTGACATTGAGCGGCTCGGCTTTGGAGTCGACAACGATGTCGATGCCATCGGCGCTGCGCGTCACGCGCTCCCTGGTGCCGAGGACTTGCTCTAAATCCTTGCGATGGAACTCGCAGGTTTTCTTGCGCTTGTCGGCTTCGTCGAGCCCGACGCTGGCAGATGAATCTTTCTCGACTTTGTATTTTTCTTCTTGCCGCTTGCGGAATTCGTTATCCTTCTGCTTCCAATATTCGGCCGTAGGCGCCGGCGTCCCGCCACCCGCCGGCGGCGCGGGATCCTCGATCTTCACCTTTTCGACATTCGTTTTCGGCGGCGGCGTGTTGGAGTAATGGACTTTGCCGTCGGCATCGACCCACTTATAAATATCCGCCACGGCGGCCATCGAACACGCCGCGAGTCCCGCGACAATAAGGAATCTTATCTTCATGATTCTTTCCGCCGCTAGCCGACGCTGCCTTCGAGGCTCACACCCAATAGCTTGCGCGCTTCCACCGCGAATTCCATCGGCAGGGTGTCGAACACCTGTTTGCAGAAACCATTAACGATCAACGACACGGCGTCTTCTTGCGAAATGCCGCGCTGCATGCAATAGAACAATTGATCTTCGCTGACACGCGAAGTGGAGGCTTCGTGTTCCACTTGCGCCGTCTTGTTTTTCACCTCGATGTAGGGAAACGTGTGGGCGGCGCATTTGTCGCCCATTAACAGCGAATCGCATTGCGTGTAATTGCGCGCACCGGCCGCGCTTTTCGCCACGCGCACCAGGCCGCGATAGGCGTTGCTGCCCTTGCCGGCGGAAATGCCCTTGGAGATGATGGTGCTCTTGGTGTTTTTGCCGATGTGGATCATCTTGGTGCCGGTGTCGGCTTGCTGATAATTGTTGGTCAGCGCCACGGAATAAAACTCGCCGACGGAACGCTCGCCGCGCAAAATCACGCTGGGATACTTCCACGTTATCGCCGAGCCGGTCTCTACTTGAGTCCAGGAAATCTTCGAGTTCGGTCCGCGGCAGTCACCGCGCTTGGTGACGAAGTTGTAGATGCCGCCCTTGCCGTTCTCATCGCCGGGATACCAGTTCTGCACGGTCGAATATTTGATCTCGGCATCGTCCAGCGCGACCAGTTCGACCACGGCGGCATGTAACTGGTTCTCGTCGCGCATCGGCGCGGTGCAGCCTTCCAAGTAGCTGACATAGCTGCCCTTGTCGGCGACGATCAGCGTGCGTTCGAACTGGCCTGTGTTTTCGGCATTGATGCGGAAATAGGTGCTCAGCTCCATCGGGCAGCGCACGCCTTCGGGGATGTAGACGAACGTGCCGTCGCTGAAGACCGCGCAATTGAGCGTG
>JAYTGZ010000271.1:0-3614 GCA_043733025.1 Pseudomonadota bacterium
TGACATCCGCTTCGGGCAACAGGCTCCTCGCCCGCTCGGGCCACTCGACGATGCAAATATTGCGCTCGTTGAAGAGTTCGTTGAAGCCCGCGTCCAGCCATTCTTGTTCATGTTTGAATCTATATAAATCAAAATGGTACAAGTATAAACTCGAAATTGAATAGGTTTCAACTAATGTGTAGGTCGGGCTTTTCACGCGGCCATCAAACCCGAGCCCGCGCAACACGCCGCGCACTAAGGTCGTCTTGCCCGCACCGAGATCGCCTTCCAAAAAAATCGTCAGCCCAGGCCGCAGATAAGCCGCCAACTGGCGGCCCAGGTTTAACGTCGCATCTTCATTCTCTAAGTGTAGGGAAATCATTCGGGGAATTTTAGTCATCGAGGTAGGACATTGATCCAGAGGAAAGGTGCCTGTTGTTTTTTAGCATCACTCCCATGCGTAGGCGCGCGCGTTTCAATGTCGATGTAATTGGCTGGAGAGCCGTTCTGATACGGGGTAGCCCTAGGCTAGCCACTGGCCTAGGGCCATTGGTTCTCCGGGAGGTCTTATGCACATTGAATAAGCAATGGGCTTATTCAATGCAACCCCCTCAACCTAACCTTCTCCCCAGCGGGGAGAAGGGATTACGGTGGCTGGTGGCGTTATGATGTAAAGATGGAAACGCCACAATCCGCTCCCGACCTCGACCAACTCGCCCGTGACATCAAAACATGGGGCAAGGAATTGGGCTTCTCGGCTGTCGGTGTCGCCGATGTAGATTTACACCAAGCGGAAGAAAAACTGCAGCAATGGCTGGCGCAAAAGTACCACGGCACCATGGACTATATGGCGCGCCACGGCACCAAACGTACGCGCCCGGCGGACCTGGTGCCGGGCACGCTGCGGGTAATTTCCGTACGCCACGATTACTCCACTCCTGAAGTTGCGGATAGCGAACAAGTTCTGGCGGACGGCGAGCGCGCCTTCATCGCCCGTTACGCCTTGGGTCGCGACTATCACAAAATCCTGCGCGGAAAATTAAAACGGCTCGCGGAGAAAATAGAAACCGCCATTGGCGCGTTTCAACACCGCGTGTTCACCGATAGCGCGCCGGTGATGGAAGTGGAACTCGCGGTCAAGGCCGGCCTCGGCTGGCGCGGCAAGCACACCTTGCTGCTCGACCGGCGCGGCGGCTCGTTGTTTTTTCTCGGCGAAATTTTCACCGACTTGGCGCTGCCCGTGGATCGCGCCAGCAGTGACCATTGCGGCACCTGCCAGGCCTGTATCGATGTGTGTCCCACCCAGGCCATCGTCGCACCCTACGTGCTCGACGCGCGGCGCTGCATTTCCTACCTCACCATCGAGCACCACGGCAGCATACCCGAGGAATTTCGCGCGTCGTTGGGAAATCGCGTGTACGGCTGCGACGATTGTCAATTGGTCTGCCCGTGGAACAAATTTGCGAAGACCACCGACGATGCGGATTTTCATGTGCGCAACGGCTTGGACAACGCCGAGCTCGTGAGCCTATTCGCGTGGAGCAAAGAAGAGTTTGAAACGCGCCTAGCAGGCAGTGCGATCCATCGCATCGGCCATGAACGCTGGCTGCGAAATTTGGCAGTGGGATTGGGTAATGCGCCGTCCTCGCCTACGGTAATCGCGGCGCTGGAAGCAAGACGCAACGATCCTTCGCCATTAGTACGAGAGCATGTCGCTTGGGCCCTCGCCCAACACCGTGAGCCTACTGCCGCGGAATAATCTCGAGACTGAGTTGCAGCGAATCCGATTGCCGCGGGAACGGGTAATGGATAAGCATGGTCACGGCTTGCATGATTTTTTCGAAGCCCGCTTCCGATTGCGAGACCGTGAAGAATGGCCGGGCGACGACGGCCAATGGCTGACCAGACCGGAACAACAGCGTGCCACCCAGCACGTCGTCTTCCAAGGTCAGCTCCGTGAGCCCGGTGAAACTGTGTAACTGACCGAACCCGCCGGGACATTCGCCGTTGTACCAATAGCGCCCCGCCGGGCCGTCACAACTGGGCATGGCGAGATTCATTTCGATCTCGAGGTAGCCGCGCATCTCTTTGTCAAACGAATAACTGAGAGCCAAGCCGTTCTTGTTAAGCTGGAATTCTTTGTAGAGCGTGCCGCCGTAAGTTGCCGCCGTGAAGATCGGATTGCGATTGCCTTCCGACACCAGGCCGTACACGGGATCTGTCGTTTCATAGCCGATGTGGCTGGGGTAGAGCTTGTCGAGAAACAAGCTCTTACCATGCTCGTCGATGTTGAGATCCGACGGTACGATCAGGGATTTGAAACTCACTCGGTCGTGGGCCGAGGTGATGCCGCTGGACGCCGTTACCCCCGCCTCCCCTGCCTGAATCTTGCGGCGATAGTGTTCCGCTTGGCGCCGCAGCGTGTCGACGAAGTTGTGCTTTAAGAGATAGTTATCTAGCTCCCGAATGGAAGCCGTACCATCCAAGCTGACCACCGCTTGCATGGTGGTGTTATGCAAGAACAATTCCTCATGCCCATCGCAGTCCAGGTCTTCGCGGTAACGCTCCGGCCGCGGCGCCGAACGATCGAGTTGAGCTTCGAGTTCGATCATGGCGTTGTATAGCGCCCGGCGCAGATGGGGCAGATAGAGGCCGCCGAACAGGCCGTGCCAATAGGCGTCGTTGGCCTGCGCCTGGTAAAGCAAGTCGCGCATGCGGGTGGTCGCCAGATCCGCCGGCAGGCGCGCCAGCCGCTCCGACAGGCGCAGCATGCGCTTGTGCATCCAATTCGACTCAGGGTAGCGGCTGAAAAAATTCTTCCAGGTGCCACCGCGGATGAACGCTTTGTTTTGCTCGTATTGATTGTTGAGTTTGCGTTCCGATACGAGATCGGCATAGAGATTAGCGGCGGGCGCCGGCAGCGACCATTCGTTCATCTCGATGTAAGACGTGGTCGGCAAATAGACGATGCCGCGAGTCGGCGTGTCGCGATAATAGTCGCCGTAGTGCCCGGTGCGGATGATGTTGGAGTTGAGTACGCCCTCGATGAATTGCTTCAGCCAGCCACGGGTGTAGACCCAGTCATAGGTCTCGGGCCAGATGCCGAGTTTCTCGATATCGTCGAAATAAATCGCGGCGGCATTCCCGTTGCTGTCGGCGAGGGATTCGATATAGCGCACCACTTCTTCCGCCGGCGCGAAGGGAATGCGATAGCGCAGTTGCTCCGAAATGGGAAACAGCCCAAGCTGGCGGCCGTCTTCTTCCGTCGTGTAATAGCCATTGAGTTCCGCTGCCGTGCGGCCAGTGCAGAGGAAATGATAGTCGTCCACCGTCACATAGCGGATGCCGGCATCGGCCAGCGCGGGCACGACGGTCGCTTCCCACACCCGCTCCGTAAGCCACGCGCCCGTGGGCCGCCGCGCCAACTGCCGTTCGAGCCGATTGCTTAAGGTCACTAATTGACCGACCCGGTCGCGATGGGGAATCGCGGCTAAGACCGGCTCTGTGTCGCCGCCGCCGAACACTTCGACCTGGCCGCGAGTGACCATTTCGTGCAGCAGTGCCATATCGTTCGGATGATATTGAAACAGGAATTCCAGCAGCCAGCCGCTGATGTGAACAGCAAAACGGAACTG
>JAYTGZ010000272.1:0-1596 GCA_043733025.1 Pseudomonadota bacterium
AGCTTCGGATGCCTACGACAAGCTGGTGGATCGATGGCTGGCCAAGCCGCAATACGGTGAGCATCGGGCCCGCTACTGGATGGATGCCGCGCGCTACGCCGACACACACGGCCTGCACTTCGACAACTACCGCGAGATGTGGCCGTACCGGCAATGGGTCATCGAGGCGTTCAATCGCAATCAGCCATTCGATCGGTTCACGGTCGAGCAGTTGGCGGGTGACTTGCTGCCGAACCGCACGCTCGATCAACAGATCGCCACCGGGTTTCATCGCTGCAATATCACGAGCAATGAAGGGGGTTCAATCACTGCGGAGTTGGAGGCGAACTACGCCAAAGATCGCGTGGAGACTACTACGGCGGTATGGCTGGGACTGACCTCGCAGTGCGCCACCTGCCACGATCATAAATTTGATCCGATCACGACGAAGGAAGTCTATTCATTCTCGGCCTACTTCCGGAACACGGTGCAACCGGCGTTCGATGGGAACATCTATGACACGCCGCCGATCGTGGTCTTTCCACCGGCGGAACAGAAATCGAATTGGGAGCAATTGAATCGGCGGGCGGAAGAACTGCGCGGCTTGACTGCCACCCGGCGCACGCAAACCGATCTGGATTTTGCCGAATGGCTCCAGCGCGGTGATGCGAAACAAATTACCAGCCCACTGAAAAGTGGCGATGAGTTCCTTACGGTGGCCGTGGGTGCGGGGCCTACCACGAAGCCTACGACGAGTCCTGTTACCAAACCGGGGACCGCCACGGCATCGGCCCGGGAAGTTGCTCCACTACAGGTAGCATCACTGGAGACGGTGATTCCATCGGTTGGAGCGTTGGCTACTACATCCCCCACCACTTTGCCCAGCAGCATCGAATGGGGCACCGGCCCTACGAAGCAGATACAGGCGCTTCATTTCAAAGGTCCGACGACGATCCCCGCCACCGCAGTTGAGGCGTTGAATGTTGACAAAGGATTCTCGTTTGAATGTTGGGTTGCCCCGCCGAAAAGCGGCGGTGTGTTGGTGTCGAAGCTGAACGATGCCACCAAAGAACAGAATCATGGCTGGAAAATATCGGTTGATGGCAATGGGGATATCGCGGTGGAACTGGTGGGAGACGCACCGGCGGACCACCTTGTTTTTAAACCGAGGAATGCGCGAATCACCCCGGAGAAATGGTCGCATGTGTGCCTGACCTATGACGGCCGACATGAGAGCAGTGGATTGACTTTGTACCTCAACGGTAAGCCGCTTTTCAGCAATGCGGGTGATAAAGGGAAGTTCAACGGCTCGTTGCAAAACACCTCGCCGGTGTTGTTAGGTTCGAATGGGATGGCGATGCGCGATGTGCGCGCGCTCGGCCATACGCTGACTCCGGATGAAGTCACGTTGCTGACGCAATGGGACGGCATTCGCACGCAACTTGCGAAGGATGCGGTGAAAGTAGAAGGCCCGGTTCGCAATGACCTGGCGCTCCTGTACGCGGTGCGTTTCGACAAGACGTTTGGGGTGCTTGGTAGTGAGCTGATGACGACGGACAATGCCCGCCGTGACATCCGCCGGGTGAGTTCGATCACGCATGTGATGCAGGAAAAGAC
>JAYTGZ010000273.1:0-10643 GCA_043733025.1 Pseudomonadota bacterium
GTCCGATAGCAACACCACCCACAGTAACAGCGCTGCCCTGTTTTTCAATTCCGCCTTTCAACCTACGGGTGAATAACTTGCTCAGCCCGAACGGCTAACATCCTTTGCAGGGAAGACGTGTCTGCTATAAATCTATTGAACGAGAAATTTAATTACTTACCGCAGTGCCACGAACTGCTTCCAGCTTGCCTTGCAGCAAGGCATGGCCTGCGAGCCAATCTCCACGCGCCGTCTGGCGCGACGCTATGTTTTACTTTGCAACAGGGGTTGCAACGTCAACTCGAGGAATTTTTCGTCGACGCCGCCCAATCTGGTGGTGATGATTTTTCCTGAGCGGTCGATGATGACGGTGTAGGGCAGGCCGCCGGTGTTGTTGCCGAGGCGCTGGCCAAATTCCCCCAGGGTAAGGTCGCCTAGTAGGATCGGGTAATTGATACCCATGGCTTTGGCGTATTTTTCCACCGGGCCTTTTTCGTCCATGGCGACGCCAACGAAAGTGAGGCCTTGGTCCCGGTATTTCTGTTGCAGTTTTACCATGACGGGAATTTCTTCGCGGCACGGCCCGCACCAGGTGGCCCAAAGATTGAGCACCATGACCTTGCCTTGCCATTCGCCGAGCGAACGGGCTTTTCCTTCTAGATCGGGGAAGCTGGTGGTGTAGAGCGCGCCGGGGGAAAGGGTGGCGAGGGGCTGCGGTTGCTGCGTGCCTACTTTGCTCCAGTTCAGACCCAAGTACACCGCGCCGGCGCCGAGCAGGCAAGCGACGGCGAGCGCGATGAGATCGCGGATTTTTTTCATCGTGAACCGGAAATTAGGATTGCCCCTTGGCCAAGCTCGCCAAAAATTTATCGCTCGATTGGTAGCCGATGACGCGAAATGATTTGATCTCGTTGCCGTCGCGGTCGAAAAGAATAATCCCCGGCGGGCCGAATAGGCCAAAGCGTTGCAACAACACTTTGTCGTCAGCGTTATTCGCGGTCACGTCCACCTGCAAGAGAACGATGTCTTTGAGTTGTTCCCGCACTTTCGCGTCGGCGAAGGTGAAGCGTTCCATCTCTTTGCACGAGATACACCAATCGGCGTAGAAATCGAGCATGACGTATTTGCCTTTTGCCGCGGCGAGGCGCTGATCCAATTCTTCAACGCTCTTGACTCGTTGAAAGAGTGCTTCGTGTGCGGCGTTCTTCTGTCCACCGCCGGTGAATCCCGCCAGCGGCTGCAAGGGATCTTTGGCGCCACTCAATACGCCGATCAGCAATGCGATGCCACCGGCCAGCGAAGCGACACCGACGCCTTTCCACATTCGCCGATAGCCTTTTGTGTGATCCGGCAAGGGATCGATCGCGTGCAGGAACATCGCGGAACCGATCAACAGTAACGCCCACAACAACATCACGACCCAGGACGGAATCACCGGCGTGATGAGCCATATCGCCACGGCGAGCAACAACACACCGAAGAAATGCTTCACCGATTCCATCCACTTGCCGGCGCGCGGCAAGAATGCACCCGCCGACGCGCCGACCAGCAATAGCGGAAGGCCCATGCCCAACGCCATCACGAATAGCGCCGTGCCGCCCAGCACGACATCGCGCGATTGGCTCAGATACACCAGCGCGCCCGCGAGGGGTGCGGCGACGCAGGGCCCGACGATCAGCGCGGAAAGGACACCCATGAATGCGACGCCGATGAATTTTCCACCGGGCAAGCGATTGCTCTTCGCCGTCAGCACGGATTGTGCGCCGGCCGGCAACTGCAACTCATATACGCCGAACATCGACAGCGCGAGTAACACGAAGACCAAGGCAAACGTGCCCAACACCCAGGGATTTTGCAATGCAGTGGAGAGCAGCGCCCCCGACAGTCCAGCGAAGACGCCGGCGATGGCGTAAGTGATCGCCATTCCCAGCACGTAGGCGACGGAGAGTGCAAACGCGCGACCTTTGCCGACGTTCGCGCCCTCGCCGACGATCAATCCAGACAGGATCGGAAGCATCGGCAACACGCACGGTGTGAATGACAGCAGCACGCCGAAGCCGAAGAAGCTCGCGACGATCAGCCAGAAATTGTTTGACCGGAAGAGCTGCGCAATGCGGTCCGTTTCCGACAGGTTGGAATTCTCGCTGCGCTGTGCTACGTTCGCGATCGGCTTGGTTTCGGCGACCAATGGCGCGGCCGTCTTAGCCGATGGCGCGGCTGCATCAAGCGCGGCGAATCCGCCTCCGCCGCCATTTCCCAATACCGTGCCGTCGGACTTGAACGCCACTTGCTCGGTATTCGGAGGGAAACACACGCCCACGTCGGCGCAACCTTGGGACGTCGCGGTCAAGCTCCGCGGCGCCGATGTATCGCCGCCGCGCGTATACGGAATCATGATGCGCACTTGATCGCGCAGGGTTTCGATGCGGCCGAAAAACTCATCGTGCTTGACCTTGCCGTCGGGAATTTGCGCGTCGCCTAGTTTCAAACTTGCGGACTCAGACGCAAATGCGAATTTTTCGCGGTAAAGGTAATAGCCCGGCGCGATGTCGTAAATAACTTCCATCAACGAATCGGACACCACTTTCGCGGAAAACTTGAAAGCGACCACCGGATCGAGGATTTCAGGTTCCGCCGCACGAGCCAAGCTTGCGAACAGAAGAAGCGCTGTGATCAGCCAACGAATAATTGAAGAGTTGTGCATGGGTGTTAAAATTTAATTTAAATGGGTGGCGACGTTTCGCGCGAACTTACAGCCGCAATCCAGTTCAAATATTGAGGTAGACCATCTGTAAGTGGGACTGCAATAATTTCCGGAAGTTCGTAAGGATGAATGCTTTGAATTTCCTTTTCTATGGCGCTGTAATTTTGTTTTAGTGCTTTGATTAATAGCGGGATTTCCTCGACAGTTTCGAGCGAATCCTGCCAGATGTAAACTGATGTGCATGGAGCCATGATGTTCACGCAAGCGGCAAGGCCGGATTCAACCAGCCGATTCGCGAGTTTCAAAGCGACATCTCGATTCGGCAGATTAGTGATGATTAATTGTATATCCATGATTTGAAAGCGGTCGATGCGCCTTATCTTATTGCTCAGTTTACTCGGTTTTCCCGTCCTCGAAATGTTTTTACTCGCCAAGATCGGCCATTACATCGGCTGGTGGCTCGCGGTATGGCTGGTGTTGAGCGTGATGATAGGCATGGCGCTGATCAAAGAAGCGCGTTTTGCGCTGGTCCGCGAACTCGCGGCGGCGATCAACTCAGGTGGCTCCAATTTACCCGCCCTGCTGGGCAGCGGCCGAATCTTGATCGCCGGATTTCTGTTCATTTTTCCTGGCGTGATCAGTGATTTCCTCGCCCTGGCATTGATCCTCTTTCCCCATGATCGCGTTGCCCCGGCGCGCGCCAACCGCGTGATCGACGGCGAGTTTCGCCGCGAAGGTTAAATTATGTAGGGCACAATCCCTATTGCGCCCTACATTTTTATCCGCGACGAATCGCCGCGGCGACACCCTCGGCTACTCTGGGATAGCGCAATCGCCACCTTAACTCTTTGCTCAAACGACGGTTACGCAATCGCCGTGATTCACCCATGAAGCTCAGCAATTCTTTTGGTAACTGCGCTTGCGCGGCGGCTCGACTTACGCGCGGTGGGCGGGGAAGTTTCAGCCTATCGGCAATCAGATCGAAATAATCCGCCATCTTCATTTCGCTGTCATCGCTGGCGTGGTAGATGCGGTTCGGCTGCGCGCGAAATAGCGCCGTAAGCGCGATGCGCGCGAGGTCGTCGGCGTGAATGTGGTTGGTATACACATCGTCCGCCGCGGCCAACACAGGCGTGCCGGCGCGCAGTCTTGCTTCGGGCAGCCGGCCGTCGCCGTAGATGCCGGGCGCGCGCAAGATACTCAATCGCACCCCATTCGTCACCGCCCAACCGCGCAAGCGGCATTCCGCATCGACACGGCGTTCGCCGCGTGGCGTTGCTGGCTGTACGGGCCGTGTTTCTTCGACCCACGCGCCGCCGCAATCGCCGTAGACGCCAGACGTACTTATGTACACGAGCCGCTGTGGTGGACTGCCGCGCGAATTCAGCGCGGCGATCAAGCGCTGCGTACGCATATCGGTTGTGCCGGAAGCCTGTGGCGGCGCGAAGTGCAACACAGCATCGGCAATGCTACCGATTCGTTTAAGCGAGCGTCTAACATCGAGATCGCCAATGATGGGCGTCACGCCGAGCATGCGTAATTTTTCCGCGCTCTCGCGCCGGCGAACCAGCGCGTAAACACGAAACTTGGTCGTCAGTTGGGGAACCAGACGCAACGCGACGTCGCCAGGCCCTATAATTAATATTCGCCACATAGTGTAAGTATAAAGACATGCCGCACCGAGTCACCATCCAACCGAGCGATCACGCCTTCACCGTAGAGGACGGCGAGACTGTCCTCGAAGCGGCGCTGCGTAACCATATTGGCTTGCCGTACGGCTGCCGTAGCGGCGCGTGTGGTGCGTGCAAGGCGACCATTTCACTGGGTCAAGTCGATTACGGCGAGCATCTCATCGGCACCTTGACCGTTCTGGAAAAGCAGGCCGGCAAAGCGTTACTGTGCCAGGCGACACCGCTGTCCGATTTAGTCATCCTGGGCAACGAGATCGGTGGCGCGACGGATATTCAGATCAGAAAGCTGCCGTGCCGAGTGGAAAAAATCATTCACGCCAGCGACGATGTGGTGATCTTGATGCTTAAGCTGCCGGCCAACGAACGCATGCAATACCTCGCGGGCCAGTACATCGACATCTTGCTCAAAGACGGTAAGCGCCGCAGTTATTCCATGGCGAACGCGCCCCACAACGACGAGTTGATCGAGTTGCATTTGCGCAACATCCCCGGCGGCACGTTTAGCCGTTTCGCCTTCACGGAACTGAAAGAAAAAGCGATCCTCCGCTTCGAGGGCCCGTACGGCACATTTTTCCTGCGCGAATCCGACAAGCCCATTATTTTCCTCGCCGGCGGCACGGGCTTCGCGCCGATCAAAGCCGTCATGGAAGATATGCTGTACAAAAAAATCGAGCGGCCCATGGTGTTGTACTGGGGAGTGCGCTCGATGCAGGACATCTATTCCAAAATTCCGAGCGGGTGGCAACAGTCCAACCCGTACTTCACCTTCATCCCGGTGTTATCCGAGCCGCTGGCGGAAGACAATTGGCCCGGCCGCACGGGCCTGGTTCATCAAGCGGTCCTCGACGATTTTGCCGATCTTTCCGGCTATCAAGTCTATGCCTGCGGCGCGCCGATCATGATCGAAGTCGCGCAGAAAACGTTTACCGAACGCCGGCTTCCGGCGGAGGAATTTTTCGCCGATTCGTTTACTTCGGCGATTGATCCGAAAGCGAAGACCTGACGGCCTAGGAAGCATCGCCAGGAGGCCCGTGGATACTGCCTTGCAGGCCATGCATCGCTGTTAGCCAATCTGCATGCGGCTGGTGGCGATAGTATTCGCGAAAGCGCAAGTGTTGTACGCGCATGCTTGTTATTGGCCTCTTAGCCGTGGGGTTGCATATTATCGACAGCGATCTCATGAAGGGGTTGCGATCGAAAGACGATCACCCATGCGCTGCGTCCGGCTTCGATATTCAAGCGATAATGGCGTACCCTAACCCCGCTGACTCGTTTCATTTTTGAATTAGAAATGGAATAGGGACCAATCAGGCAATAAAAAAGCCGACCCGTGGGTCGGCATTTTTACGCTTAACAACTCGCAGTATTACTTCTTCTCGCCACCAGTAACGGCTTCTTTGGCAGCGTCGGCGGCACCCTTAGCGGCGTCGGCGGCACCCTTAGCGGCGTCGGCAGCACCAGCAGCGGCGTCGGAGGCACCCTTAACAGCATCGGCAGCACCAGCAGCAGCGTCTTTGGCGGCGTCGACAGCCGCAGCAGGGGTTTCAGCCGCCGGGGCGACGGGCGCTTCAGCAGCCGGAGCGGGTGCTACAGGCGCTTCAGCAGCGGGCGGAGGTGCAACGTGTTCTTCTTTCTTGCCACAACCGGCGAGTGCGACAGCCAGCAATGCGGCGAGTAGTAGAGTGTGTTTCATTTGGTTCCCTTACGTTAGTTAACAAAGCGTATCTGACCGCATCACTCGCGATCGACTGAAAAATTTTACCAGGTCTAGGAAAATATTCTAGATTAACCTTGTATTGTATCAATATTTTTAGGCTATTTGCAAAAACACAACACTTTTCCGCAACGGTCGCCATCTAGGAGCCTGGCGGACTTAAAGGAAATCGGCTGCAAAAGAGGCTGAGCGGTCAATGGCCCCAGGCCAGTGGCTAGCCTAGGGCTACCCCGTATTTCGCCGCTTTCTTGGGCAATAGAACGGCTATTGCCCGGCGAAATCGCCAAAATCTGTCCATGCTCAGCCTCTTTTTCGCTGCGATTCTTTAAGTCCGACAGGCTCCTAGTGCCTGAAGGCAGCAGCACCTCACCGCGATTCGTGCCTGGCGAGCCGCACCAGTACGGGGTAGCCCTAGGCGCCTGTCGGACTTAAAGAATCGTAGCGAAAAAGAGACTGAGCGAGGACAGATTTCGCCGCTTTCTTGGGCAATAGTCGTTCTATTGCCCAAGAAAGCGGCGAAATACGGGGTAGCCCTAGGCTAGCCACTGGCCTGGGGCCATGAACCGCTCAGCCACTTTTGCAGCCGATTTCCTTTATGTCCGACAGGCTCCTAGGCTAGCCACTGGCCTCGGGCCATCGCCTCGTGGCGATGCTTGTTTAAACCAATTTCACCAACTGCTTACCGAAGTTCTCGCCTTTGAGCATGCCGATGAATGCTTTCGGCGCGCTCTTGATGCCTTCGCTCATGGTCTCGTGATATTTCATTTTGCCTTGTTTTAGCAGCGCGCCGATCTCCGCGAATGCGGTGGGCCATTTGTCCAGGTGGTCGGTGACGATGAAGCCGCGCAACGTAGTGCGATTGACCAGCAGCGAGCGCAGCAAGCGTATGCCTTTCGGCTCGGCGTCGTTGTATTCCGAAATCATGCCGCACAACGCAATGCGTGAGAACGCATTAAGCCGCGACAACACGGTGTCCATCACGTCGCCACCGACGTTTTCAAAATAGGAATCAACGCCATCTGGCACGGCGGCTTTGAAATCCTCACGCAGATTACCCGCCTTGTAATCGACGCACGCATCAAAGCCCAACTCTTTCACGACGTATTCGCACTTGGCCTTGCCGCCGGCGATGCCGACCACGCGGCAGCCTTTCGCTTTCGCTAATTGCCCGACCACGCTGCCGACCGCGCCGGACGCGGCGGACACGGCGACAGTCTCGCCGGCTTTCGGCTGCATGATGTCGTTGAGACCGATCCACGCAGTGGCGCCGGGCATGCCGAGGATGCCGACGTAGTAAGACAGCGGCGCGAGCTTAGGGTCTACCTTCATCAAGCCCTCGCCGTTGCTAATGGCGTATTGCTGCCAGCCCAACATGGTGACGACAAAGTCGCCGACCTGGAATTTCGGATGCTTCGATTCGATCACTTCAGCGACCGTGCCGCCTGTCATCACTTCGTTCAGCTCTTGATACTTGGTGTAGGACTTCACCGCATTCATGCGGCCGCGCATGTAGGGATCAAGCGAAAGGTAATGGTTCTTGACCAACAGTTCGCCTTCTTTCGGGCTGGCAACAGGCACTTGGCCGATCTTGAAATTGCTTTCCGTCACCCAGCCTTCAGGACGACTTGCCAATAAAATCTGTGTATTTTGTATCGCCATGATGGGGTCTGCTCCGAGGGGTTATGATTGGCTGTTTATGGCATAATCTTACATTCGCGAATGTTATCATTCTTATGCTCTACGCTCTCAACGTATTCACGCTCATTCCCGGCAAGGAAGAACAGTACAAGGAATACAGCGTCAAGGCTGGCAAGATCATCTATGGCTACGGCGGCAAAGTCGTGGCGTCCGGCCACGATCCGATTCGCCACATGCATGGCGATATCCAGCGCCAGATTTTCATCGTGGTCGAGTTTCCCAGCGAAGCGATTTTCCAGAAGATGATCGACGATATGGATCGCGACAACATTCACCATTTGCGCGAGACGGCCTGCAAGGATTACATCTGGACGCTCTATCAGCCGAGGGATATGCGGGCGTGGGTACAGGAAAAGACCGCGCAATAATTAACTTATGTCATCCTGAACAAAGTGAAGGATCTGCTTTCCTTTGGCGCACCGAAAAAGCAGATCCTTCGCGTCGCTCAGGATGACAATATGCAATAGAAATTTGCCTTCGATAAAGAAATTTACAGAATCTATGAGCGAAGAATTCATCGGCACCATGCCAGTCCAAGAAAAGCATCGCTTCGACAGCGCGGCGCTTGAGCGCTATATGCGCGACCACGTGGATGGTTTCTCCGGTGCGCTCACAGTCGAGCAATTCAAAGGCGGGCAATCCAATCCGACCTATCGATTAATCGCGGGCGGCAGGCGCTACGTCTTGCGCCGCAAGCCGCCGGGCAAGCTATTGCCCTCAGCCCACGCGGTGGATCGTGAGTATCGCGTCATCACCGCGCTCTATGACGCGGGCATTCCCGTGGCAAAAACCTACGCGCTGTGCGGAGACGAGAACGTGATCGGCACAGCGTTTTACATCATGGATTGCGTCGAAGGTCGCGTGCTGTGGGATCAAGCGCTGCCCGGCATGAATCCCGCGGAGCGAATAGCCATTTTCAATGAGTTGAACCGCGTCATCGCCGCGCTCCACCAAGTGGATTACGAGAAAATCGGCCTCGGCGATTTCGGCAAACCGGGCAACTATCTCGCGCGGCAGATCGGCCGCTGGACCAAGCAATACAAAGCATCGGAAACGGAAAAGATCGAAGCGATGGACAACCTCATCGCCTGGCTGCCGGAAAATATTCCGCAAAACGACCAGACCAGTATTGTCCATGGCGACTATCGCATGGACAATGTGATTTTCCATGCGACGGAACCACGCATTGCCGCCATCCTCGATTGGGAATTATCGACGCTCGGTAATCCGCTGGCGGATTTTTCCTATCACTGCATGAGCTGGCGTTTATCGCCCGGCGAGTTTCGTGGCATCGCCGGCTACGACCTCAAAGCGCTCGGCATTCCTTCGGAAGAAGAATATATCGCGGCCTATTTCAAACGCATGGGGAAATCACCCATCGACCCGCGCCAGTGGGACTTTTACATGGCCTACAACATGTTCCGCCTGGCGGGTATTTTGCAAGGCATCATGGGTCGTGTCGTCGACGGTACAGCCGCAAGCCAGCACGCGATTGAGTCCGGCAAACGCGCGCGCCCCATGGCGGAGGCCGGGTGGCGGCAAGTGGAAAAGATTCTTAAGCAATAATGTAGGGTGCGCTCGCGCACCATTCATCAATCATCGTGCGAGACGCGCACGCTACCACAGGAAACACCATGGATTTCGAATTCTCCGACAAGGTTAAAGCGCTGCAAGAACGCCTCGTGCATTTCATGAACGAGCACATCTATCCGAACGAGGCGGAATTCCATCGCCAGGTAAACACCGGGGAGCGTTGGCAGCCGGTGCAATTGATGGAGGATCTCAAGGTTAAAGCCCGCGCCGCGGGCCTGTGGAATTTGTTCTTGCCGGAATCGAAACACGGCGCGGGCTTGACCAATCTAGAGTACGCGCCACTGTGCGAGATCATGGGCCGCGTGTTGTGGTCGCCTGAAGTATTCAACTGCAATGCCCCGGACACGGGCAACATGGAAACCATAGAACGTTACGGCAATGAGGCGCAAAAACGCGAATGGCTGGCGCCGCTGCTTGAAGGCAAGATTCGTTCCGCGTTCGCCATGACCGAGCCTGCCGTCGCCTCATCGGACGCGACCAACGTCCAAACCAGCATGGTGCGCGATGGCAACGAATGGGTGATCAACGGTCACAAATGGTGGATCACCGGCGCCTCCCATCCGAACTGCAAGATTTTTATCGTCATGGGCAAGACCGATCCCAACAATCCCAGCCGCCATAATCAGCAATCCATGATCCTGGTGTCGCGTGGCACGGCGGGTGTCACGGTGGTGCGCCCGCTCACCGTGTTCGGTTACGATGACGCGCCCCACGGCCATGCGGAAGTAAAATTCGAAAGCGTGCGCGTGCCCTACGACAACATTCTCCTCGGCGAAGGCCGCGGTTTCGAGATCGCGCAAGGCCGCTTGGGACCAGGCCGCATCCACCACTGCATGCGCGCCATCGGCGTTGCCGAGCGTTCCCTCGAATACATGTGCAAACGCGCGTTAACCCGCGTCGCATTTGGCAAAGCGGTGTCGGAACAAGGCGTGACGCAAGAACGCGTGGCGGAAGCGCGCATCATGATCGACTCTGCAAGACTATTGGTGCTGAAAGCCGCACATATGATGGACACAGTCGGTAATAAGATCGCCCGAGCGGAAATCGCCATGATCAAAGTGTTCGTCCCGACCATGACCTCGCAGATCATCGACTGGGCGATCCAAGCCCATGGCGCCGGCGGCCTAAGCGAAGATTTCCCGCTGGCCGAGTTCTACGCCCACAACCGCACCTTACGCTTGGCCGACGGCCCAGATGAAGTGCATCGCAACGCCATCGCCAAAGTCGAATTCGGTAAGTACATGGCGGAGAAAGGAATGGCGAA
>JAYTGZ010000274.1:0-3060 GCA_043733025.1 Pseudomonadota bacterium
TCTCGATCACGCCGCCATTGCCGGCTGGGTGGCGCAGATCGCGGCACTGAAGCGCCTCGGCAAACAAGTGTTGTTGGTGTCCAGCGGCGCCATCGCCGAGGGCATGCAGCGTTTGGGCTGGAAGCGTAGGCCGCACGCGGTACACGAGTTGCAAGCGGCCGCGGCGGTCGGGCAGATGGGCTTGGTGCAAGTGTACGAATCCTGCTTTCGCGAGCACGGACTTGCCACCGCGCAGATACTGCTGACCCACGACGATTTGGCGGAACGCAAACGCTACCTCAACGCCCGTTCCACGTTGCGCACTCTGCTTGACCTCAACGTCATTCCCGTCATCAACGAGAACGACACGGTGGCCACCGACGAAATCAAGTTCGGCGACAACGATACATTAGGGTCGCTGGTAACCAATTTAGTCGAAGCCGGCGCCATGATCATCCTCACCGATCAAGCAGGACTCTACACCGCCGACCCGCGCAAAGATCCCACCGCGACCTTGATTCAACAAGCCCAAGCCGGCGCGCCGGAATTGGAACGCATGGCGGGTGGCGCCGGGAGCCAGATTGGCAGCGGCGGCATGCTCACCAAAGTTATCGCCGCCAAACGCGCCGCGCGCAGCGGCGCGCATACCGTCATCGTCTCTGGCCGCGAACCCAACGTGCTGCTGCGGCTCGCGCAAGGCGAAGCCATCGGCACCACCTTGCTCGCGGAAACGCCTACGCTAGCCGCGCGCAAGCAATGGCTCGCCGATCATCTGCAATTGCGCGGTAAAATTTCGTTGGATGCGGGCGCGGTGAAAGCCCTCGTTCAAGAAGGTAAAAGCCTGTTACCCATCGGTGCGACAGCACTTACCGGCGAGTTCGAACGGGGCGCCGTCGTCGCTTGCCTAGATACGAACGGAAAAGAAATAGCGCGCGGCTTGATTAACTACAGCGCGGAAGAAACCCTCAAGATTCTGCGCAAGCCCAGCAGCGAAATCGAGACGATTCTGGGTTACGTCGACGAGTTAGAACTGATTCACAGGGACAACCTGGTATTGCTCTGAGGATATCGCGTTTTCAAGCGAACATTTCCCGCCAGGTACGCCACTGCGCATAGGCGAGAACTGTCATTCCCGCGAACGCGGGAATCCATGTCGCGCCGAGACAAAATGGATTCCCGCTGTAACCTGCCCTACCACCCGCACCCAGCTTGCCCGTCGCCCAGACCCAATTTCTGTTTTGCCGTTGCTTGCAATTCCAGCAACTTGCTGGTGGTATTCCAACTCGCTCCACCCGCGGACCAATAGGCTTTATCGACGGCGAGTAACTTTCCATCGAACGCGACGGTGGTTCTTCCCGAGCGGTTATTGTGTTCTTCCATGGCGGCATTTCCTAATGGTTTGCAGTACCCGCTCATGTTATACGGCCTTTGCGGCGCAATGTGTAGACGTTTCGCGACGGCAAAATCGAATCGAAATGGGCGGCGAAGAGTTTGCTAGAATAAGACGATGCTGAATGAACGCGCGCAAATCCTGCTCAAGTTTCTGGTCGAACGCTATATCAGCGACGGCCTGCCGGTCGGCTCACGCGCGCTGGCGAAGTTTTCCGGGTTGGAACTCTCGCCCGCGTCGATCCGCAACATCATGGCCGATTTGGAGGAGTTGGGCTTCATCGCCAGCCCACACACATCCGCCGGCCGCATCCCGACGCCGCGCGGCTATCGTTTTTTCGTCGATACCTTGTTGACCATCAGGCCTCTGGAAGAAGGCCAAATGCATCAGCTCGAAGGCCAACTGAATCCGTCCGATCCGCAGCGGCTGGTCGCGTCGGCGTCGCAATTGTTATCGGACCTCACCAAATTCGCCGGCGTGGTGATGACGCCAAAACGCCGCAACCAATCGCTCAAGCACTTGGAATTTTTGAGCCTCTCCGGCAAGCGTGTGCTACTGATCATGGTGACCAGCGACGGCGACGTGCAAAACCGTATCATCCGCACCGAGCACAATTATTCTCCGAGCGAGTTGACGCAAGCGGCGAACTATCTCAATCAACACTATGTCGGTTCCACCTTCGAAGAAATGCGCTTGAAAATTCAACGGGAACTGGAACAATTGCATCAGGCTATGTCCAAGCTCATGCAAGCCATGCTCGCCGCCGGCGGCGATGGCATGGCGGAACAGCGCGATGCCTTCGTGTTGTCCGGCGAAAGTAATTTGCTGCGCGTCGACGATTTGTCGTCGAACGTGTCGAACCTGCGCAAACTGTTCGAAGTATTCGAGCAAAAAACCCAACTCATGCAAATCCTCAACGATAGCTCGCAAGCGCCGGGCGTAAAGATCTTCATCGGCGGCGAATCCGGTGTCGCCTCGTTGGACGAATACAGCGTGGTCACCGCGCCCTACGAAATCGACGGCCAAGTGGTCGGCACCGTCGGCGTTATCGGCCCGACCCGCATGGCCTACGAGCGCGTCATTCCGGTTGTCGACGTAACGGCGAAGTTGCTTTCGAGTGCGCTGTCGCAACAATAGAAAACGTGAAGAGTGAAAAGTGAAGGGTGAATAGCAAAAACCCATCGTCTGTCCTCGATCCTTCACCTTTCACTTTTCACTTTTCACGTTTTTCCAATGTCCCCCGAACCCACCTACCAACACGGCGCCATCACTAAAATCGGCGTTCTACTCATCAACCTCGGCACGCCGGACGAACCTACGCCGTCCGCGACGCGGCGTTATCTGCGCGAATTCTTGAGCGATCCGCGCGTGGTGGAAATTCCGCGCATCGTCTGGTGGCCGATCTTGCATGGCATTATTCTGCGCACGCGGCCGGCGAAATCCGCGGCGAAGTATGCGCAGATTTGGACCAAGGACGGCTCGCCGCTGCGCGTCATCACCCAGCGGCAAGCGCAATTGTTGCAAGGCTATCTCGGTGAGCGGACTAACTCCGCGCCCATCGTCGTCGAAGCCGCCATGCGTTACGGCAATCCATCGATCGCCTCGGGGTTGGCGAAACTTCGCGCGCAATTTTGCGATCGCATTCTGCTGCTGCCGCTCTACCCGCAGTACGCGGCAAGCACCACGGCGAC
>JAYTGZ010000275.1:0-2415 GCA_043733025.1 Pseudomonadota bacterium
GCAATTGCTCGCTGACTTGAGCAAGTTGCTGCTCCAGACGCTTGCGGCTATCGCGCAGATACTGGAGTTGATTCTCGAGCCGGGCCACTTCGGCGTTGGTTTCATACAGCAATCCCTGGGCAGCGTGAACCGCGTCGGACGCGGTGTAATGGCCTTGGCGCGTTTCTTCCAAGCGGGTTTCCGCGGCGCGCAGATTGGCGGTTTCCGCCTCGATCTCGTTATTGATTTTCTCGAGGTCGCGCAGCGCCCGTTCGCGCAGGTTGCCGGCATCGCGTTTCTTGATCAACCAGAGAAGATTCTGCGTCGTGCGTAATTCCGTTTGCAGCGCGATGTACTGCTTCGCTTGCTCCGCCTGGGCGCCTAGGTGTTCGATCTGGCCGCCCAATTCCGAGCGTATGTCCTCCACGCGCTTCAAATTGTCGCGGGCATCGCCGAGCCGCAATTCCGTCTCGCGCCGGCGTTCTTTGTAGCGAGAAATTCCCGCCGCCTCCTCGAGAAACACTCGCAGTTCCTCGGGCTTGGACTCGACAATGCGCGAGATCATGCCTTGTTCGATGATGGCGTAGGCCCGTGGGCCGAGGCCCGTACCCATGAAGATGTCCGTCACGTCACGGCGGCGGACATGGGAGTTGTTGATGTAGTAGGCGGAATCGCCGTTGCGCTCCAATACGCGTTTGACGGAAATTTCAGCGTAGTTGGACCACTGGCCCGGCGCGCGGCCTAAGCTATTGTCAAATACCAGCTCGACGCTGGCCCGGCCCAAGGGGTGGCGATCCGCGGTGCCGTTGAATATCACATCCTGCATGGTTTCGCCGCGCAGTTGTTTAGCCTGGGATTCCCCCAGCACCCAGCGCACGGCATCGATGATGTTGGACTTGCCACAACCGTTCGGACCGACGACGCCGACGAGCTGTCCCGGTATGTGAATGTGGGTGGGTTCCGGAAAGGATTTGAAACCGGCGAGTTTGAGATGTGTGAGGCGCAAGCGAATTAGCAGTTATGATAACGGTTGTTTTAATCGATCGCCGCCGTAAAATTTAGAGCTTGCGATCCCCCGAGCGATCTCGCAATTTTACCTCATTTGAGGAAGCTCTGAATAAGTTCGACGTCAAAGGAACCTCTGATTAAGTCCCTCGCGGTCGCGCTGGACTTAATCAGAGGTTCCCTCAGTGATACAAGGCGCGAACAAAAAATATCGACGCCGCATATGAATGATATGTAAGGAGGTATTTTTTGTGAGCAACGCAGTATCACGACGAAATCGGACTTATTGAGAGCTTCCTTAACACGCTTGCCATAATGCCCACTAAACCATCGCGCCAAATCGAAACGTTTCCCAACCCCGCGCCGGAACGGGACTACCACGTCCACATGGAGATAGCGGAATTCACCTGCCTTTGCCCCATGACGGGCCAGCCCGACTTCGCCAACTTGACCTTGGACTTCATCCCGGACAAAAAGAATATCGAGTTGAAAAGTTTAAAACTCTACATTTGGTCTTATCGCGATCAAGGCGCGTTTCACGAGGCGGTGACTAATCGCATCGTCGACGATTTAGTAAACGCCATGCAGCCGCGATTTTTGCGCTTGACTGCGAAGTTCTATGTGCGCGGCGGAATTTTCACGAATGTTGTCGCCGAACATCGTAAGAAAGGCTGGAAACCCGCGCCCCGCGTGGATCTCAGCCAATTTGAAAGCCAGTCCAATACGCGCGGTTAGCGCTCTTTAGAATCGGGTATTGCCGAGAATAATGTCGCGGCAACAATCAGTGTGCCGCCTATCCATTCCCGCACGGACATGCTTTCCCCGGCCAGCCAGTGGGACGAAATGGCGCCCACCACCAGTTCGAACAACATAATGACGATGGCGCGAACCGCGGGCATTTGGCTGACGCCATAGAACACGATGATGGTGCTGCAAAATAACGCGGCGCCGATGCCAAGCACTAAGCCGATATTGATAGCGCCGCCGATTTTCGCAACGTCACCGATATTCCCCGCGACCAACATCGCCACGGCGGTAATCGCCAACACGCCCAAACAGCTCGCGAAAGTTTTTACGCCGGCGCCACGATCACCCAGCCGCCGCGCGATGACATTGTTCAGCGCGAAGGCGAAGCCCGCTGTGAGTCCATACCAATCCGCGGAATTTTTTATGAGCGGCCAACCCGCGCCAGGGCGCCACAACATGGTCACCGCACCGATCAAGGCTAGCGCGACTACGCCGTAACTCGCCGCTGCGGGCCGCTCGTTGAGCAGCCATCGCGCCAACGGCACGGTCCAAACCGGCGCCAGATAAAATAGCAGCAGGGTGCGCATCACCTCGCCTTCGAGGGTACCCATGACATAGGCGTAGTTGGCCCAGCCGGAAGCTAGGGCCAGCGCGAAGAACCAGCGCGGCGCGTGAGAAAATTCC
>JAYTGZ010000276.1:0-5750 GCA_043733025.1 Pseudomonadota bacterium
CCCAGGCTGACGAATTTGTAGGCGGCGATGTTGAGTATGCTCATGCTCCATTCCAATGGGCGACGCCGTCATAGATCAGTTTCGCGCCCATTAAAAATAATAAAGTGTAGCTGATGCGATAAAACACTTTCTCGGCGACACGGTGATGCAGCCACACACCCAGCCCCATGCCGAGCGGGGCAAGCGGCGATAGGACTAGCGACGTGCTCAAATTTGCGAGACTGAGTTGGCCGAGCATCGCGTAGGGAATGAGTTTGAAGTAATTCACGGCCGTGAAAAAAATCACCGTGGTGCCGACCAGCAAGGTTTTTTCCATTTTCAGCGGCAGCATGTACACCATCAATGGCGGGCCGCCGGCGTGGGCCACGGTGCTGGTGAAGCCCGCTAGGCCGCACCAGAACATCGCTTTAGCTTTGGTTTCTTTGCCTGCTTTTCGCCGTGCGGCAAAGCCGAGCCAGTGATTCAGCGAGAAAAACACGGCAATGCTACCGATTAGAAATCGAATCGCCTGCTCGTTGAGGTGACCGAACATAAGCCCGCCCAAAATCACGCCCAGCGCCGCGCCAAGGATCATGGTCTTCATGCGCATACGATCCCAAATGCCGCGGTAGGCCAAGAGGCCAACCAGATCCATCAGGCACAGGATCGGTAACATGATGCCGGCGGCGGTGATGGGTGAGATGGCGAGGGACATCAGCGGCACGGCCATGCCGCCGAACGCGCCGGGGAAGCCGCCCTTAGCGATGCCGACCAGAATGACGGCGGGGATCGCCACGGCGTAGAACAGCGGGTCGGTGATGATAGTGAGGGTCACGACTTGTGAGGCAAATTTGGAACTTTCTCAGGCCGCACCCTCATCCCGGCATGGAAACATCCTGCATCGCGCGCGCGTTGCATTGTTGTTCGCAATATTCGGGAGTGAAGATGGTCATGGTTAGAATTGAAGAGTAGGAATTTACTCAGCTTTGTCGTGCGCAATTATATCAGCGCACATCAATTCAGCGACTTGAAAAACTCTGCCCGCGCTTCTTTCGACTGCTTGGCCAAGCGTTTTACCGATGCATAGAATCGAATGAAATCGCCTTGCTCCTGCTGAAATAATTTTCGAAATGCGGGCACGAGTTCCGTGTAGATTGCGATCGATGCCAGATGCGCATTGTTGAGTTCCTGGCCGAACCAGCGGTCGTAACCCGCAAAGCCGCCCCACGACGTTTTGAGCGATTGATATTCTTCGCGCAGATCGCGGAAGGTTTGGTGTTTCGCTAAGCGTTTTACTGCGTTCGAAAGATCCGTATCGTACAGGCACTTCAAGCGTCGCTGATACTTCAACACTAATTGCTGGAATTCCGCGCGGCGCGTTTGTGCCGTTTGCCAAGTGGCTGAAAGTCCGTGTCCTGCCGGGGTGGCCTTGGGCCATTGGCTCTCCAGCCAGCGCTCGATGCCCGATTCTTCCACCGCAGTGGCGAAAGATTCGTTGAACATCGAGTCGTCTTGCACGTAGACGACTTGGTGAGCGAGTTCGTGGAATAGAAGCCGCGCCAATTCCACGTCGGGATAATGAATGAAAGTGTTCAGGATCGGATCGTTGAAATAGCCCAGCGTGGAATACGCGGGCACGCCGGCGACAAAGGCATCGCTCATCGCCGCCGGTAAATGTTTCGCGAACGCTTCCGCGCGCTCTTTCAAAAAGTAACCGCGATAGTTCACGCAGCCCGCGATGGGGAAACACCAATGGGTTAGCTCGGTAGAAAATTCCGTCGTTGCGAAAACATTCCAGATGACGAAGGGGCGCTTAAGGTCGGCGTAGCGCCGATAGCTTTTGTTGTCCGGCAGTTTCAGTTCTTTGCTCGCGTACTCGCGAATCGCTAGGAGCGAGGTGAGACGTTGCTTGAGCTCCGGCTTAGTATCGCGAGCTTGAAGGACGCTTTCGATGGGTTGCGCTTTGTTGAGGATTTCCGCCTGGCCATTTAGAGCTTGCCAATAGAAGGAAATAGTTGTGCAGCCGGAGAGGGCCAGCACTGGCAACACAACCACTACAAAGGTTAGAAAGGCGCGGGTTAACTTTACCAACGTGTCATTCCCGCGAAAGCGGGAATCCAATCTTTCCGGCGCACAATGGATTCCCGCCTTCGCGGGAATGACAGAGTTGGAAATTTTCGCGGCCACTTAAATTCGCGATACGAAAGAATTCTTGAAAACCATCCGCCGGCCACGCCACGACGCGCGTGGATATTGGTTCGTGGACAATGCCTCCCTGGAGAACCTCTCTGGTACGGGGTAGCCCTAGGCTAGCCACTGGCCTCGGGCCATTGCTTCTCCAGGCATCGCCCGATTCAAATCCAGTAAGTTGTTGTCTTCATCACCTGCGAACCCACGCCCATCGCGATCTTAAGCGGCTCAGGCATCTCCGCCGCGCCGTGGGCTTGCGCGGTCATGCTGTGCTCCGCTTCGTCCCGGCGCATCTGTTCCAACACGGCGCGGCTCTTCGCATCACTCGCCGGCAATTGATCCAGGTGCCCGGCGAGATGGCCCTCCACTTGGCGCTCGGTTTCCGCCAGGAAAGCCATGTTCCAACGATCGCCGAGCAAACCGGACAACACACCAAGGGCGAATGAGCCGCCATACCATAGCGGATTGAGCAGGCTCTTGCGGCCGCCCAGTTCATTGAGCCGTTCTTCGCACCAGGCCAAGTGGTCCTGCTCCTCGTCGGCCGCGCGGCCCAGCGTGGCGCGAATCTCCGGGTTGCGCGCGGTGAGCGCTTGACCTTGGTAGAGCGCTTGCGCGCATACCTCGCCGCTGTGGTTGATGCGCATCAATCGCGCGGCTGCGGTTTTCTCCTGTTGCAATGCGGGAGTTTCCATGCCGGCGCGGGCGGGTGATTCGCGCCGTGCTTGAGCCGGCGCAAAGATCGTTCGCAACGCTCGGTCGAATTGCAGGATGAAGTGATCGGTCGGGTTCATGGCCGCTTAACGTAATGACTCTGTCGGATTATACCTCGCCGTCAACGCGCGCCAGTCTGTCACAAAGCTGTCACATATCCTTCATAAACTTGCCATCGATCCAAATAATTTATCTGCAATCCAAAAAGAGCTAGAACATGATGGCACCCAAAAAGCGGCCCTCAAAAAGAGACGCGATGACACAAATAATATTGGCCATGGCAATTTTTGCCGGCTTAGGCCTTGGGTTGGCCTCCATCGCCCAAGCCGATGCGCTCGATAATTTGATCGAGAAGCTCAAGGAAAAAGGCGTGATCAGCGAGGACGAATACAAAGAAGTCATCGACGTTCGCGAAGGCGAACGCGCCGTGTCGCGCAAGCGCCGCCAGGAAGAGTCGGAGAAAAATACCAAGGCCGAAGATCGCGCCAAGACCGAAATGGTCGGCAACTTCAGCGACGGCATACGCTGGGAATCCGCCGATAAGAAAAATTCCATCGGCCTGAATGGACGCATGCAGTTGGATTATCGCAATTTCAGCGGTGACGACAATCTCATCGCCGACACATTCGATATTCGCCGCGCGTATCTCACCGTGGCTGGAAAATTCTGGGAATATTACACATTCGATTTGAGCGCGGATTTGGCGGGGCTGGTCGGATCGAACAGCATTTCGACGACCACGACGTGTACGGCGGATCCCTGCACCGGGGCCAACATTCGATCGACCACCACCACCGACCTTCGCCAATCGTCGCATCTTGACGTCGCATGGTTCAACGTCGGTTGGTGGCAGAGCGCACAGTTCCGTTTCGGCCAATTCAAAATGCCGTTTAGCCTGGAAGAGCAGACCAGTTCCCGTTTCATAGACTTCCAAGAACGCTCGGTGATGAACGCCCTGGCGCCCGGTAAAGAACGCGGCGCCATGGTTCACGGCACGCCGTTGACCGGACTGTTCTACGGCGTTGCGGTATCCACCGGCCAGGGCAAAAACAATAACGAGAACGATCGCATCACCGACGGCGCCGACTACATTGGCCGCGTCGGCGTCAACATCGCGGAAATGGTGGGACAAAAAAATGCCGTTTACCATCTGGCAGCCGCTTATTCCGAAGGGAAGCTCCCGGTTGCCGCCGCCGCCAGCGGCCGGACGGAAGGCCGTGGTCTCACCTATTTTTCGCCGGCCGCCTTTACCGGCGCGAATGTGGATCGCACCCGAACGGGTTTGGAAGGCGCAGTCGCCATCGGCCCGGTAAAGTTCCAAGCGGAGTACACGCGCGCAAACTATAGCGGCAGGAGCGCATTGGCCGTGGATTTCGACCGCGACATCGATGCCTGGTACGCCGGCGTCAACTGGGCAATCACCGGCGAGCAGTACGCCGCCAGCTACCGCAACGGCGCGTTCGGCCGCATCCGCCCGAATAACAACTTCTCACCCAAGGGCAGCGGCTGGGGCGCATGGGAATTGGGGCTGCGTTACAGTAACTTCGATGCCTCGGATTTCCGCAACAGCAACGCGGTAGGCACCGGCGTTATCGCCAACACCCTCACCAACGAAGCGCAAGCCTACACCGTGGGCATCAAGTGGCTGCCGACGCCGAACACCCGCTTCTTGCTGAACTACATTCAGACCGAGTTCGACACACCGATCACGCTCAACTCTATCAAGACCGGCGAAGAAAAAGCCGTTACCTTCCGCGCGCAGTTCGATTTCTAATCGCTGATCGCAATCCATGAACGAGGCCGCTGTGTGCGGCCTTTTTTTCGAGTGTTTGTTTGTCGGCATTACTACTTGTGCCATCATACGAAGATGACTCTTTCGCCTGAGACAATCAATGGCCGTTGAAAAACGCTCAATTTCCCTACCACGCGAGGGGTTGGCGTTCGTGGAACGTTGTCGGAAAGCTCATTCAAGACTATTCCTACGTCAAAGTCGTCTGGTAGGCGCAACCGAAGCAGGTTGGAAGGGCGCAAGTTTAGCGCTCGTGAATTTCCTTCCTATCGCCGATCCGAAGAACCAGTATCACGATTTCCTCGTCTCGAATATCACAAATGAATCGATAGGATCCAATACGATACTTCCAAAAACGCCCAAGCTCCTCTCCGCGTAGGGCGTCGCCGATACTTCTCGGATCATCCAAACAAGCGATTCGGTCTTTTAAGACTTTCACAATCCGCCGCTGAATGGGCTGATCAAGCTTGGCTAACTCCTTGACCGCCCGCGGATCAAACTCAATCCGCCAAACCAAGCTGACGTTCCACCTCGTCTAGTGGAATCGCCTTTGCTTTGTTTCGCAATCGCGCTTCGGCCAAGTAATAGTCTTCTAGGTCATCGAGATACTCGCAGATCGCTTCTCTTGCGTAATAGGTTTTGGTGCGTCCAGTCTTAAGTGCAAGTTGATCCAGTCTGGTCTCGACATCTTCAGGAAGTCTAATAGCTAACATGATGGTTATCTCAATAAGATATACGTGTATAGCATATCACCGTGGTGTGCTTAATTCACGAAAACAAAACGGGCGCCCGAAGGCGCCCGTTTATGTTTCCAGCTTTCGTCCCGGTCAAGCCGGGTTGAAATTAGAAGGAGTGGCGGATGCCTACGTCAAACTTGTCGGCGTCGTTGCCAGCACCGCTAACGTTATACGAAGCGTTAGCTTTGTTATCGACCTTGCCGTAGTTAACTTGCAGCTCGGTGCGCTTGGATAGCGTATAAGCGTAACCAACCAAGAACATGCGAGCGCCGCTGTCACTGATGGTGGTTCCATTAACCTTAGCTTTCTGACCTTGGTTGTATGCGGCACGAATATGATGCTGG
>JAYTGZ010000277.1:0-2451 GCA_043733025.1 Pseudomonadota bacterium
CGCGCGCCCTTGAGCCGGGACGATTTCGCGAGAATGTAGCCGTGGTCGATATGAATCTCCGCGCCCATGGCTTGCAAACCTTTGACGTGCAAATCCACCGGTCGCTCACCGATGGCGCAGCCGCCGGGCAGCGACACCCGGGCTTCACCGAAGCGCGCGATCATCGGCCCCAGCATCAATATCGACGCGCGCATGGTCTTGACCAGGTCGTAGCTCGCTTCGAACTTCGTGATATTCGCCGCTTCGAGCTCGACCCCGAATTCCGCGTCCTGCGCCACCGTCACTCCGGTTTGCTTCAGGATTTTTAGCATGGTCGATACATCGGCGAGATCGGGCACGTTACGCAGACGCAGCGGCTCGCGCGTCAACAGCGCGGCGCACAGGATCGGCAACGCGGCATTCTTCGCGCCGGAGATTTGCACTTCCCCTTTGAGCGGCGTGCCGCCATGAATCTTGAGTTTATCCATGGCTAATTCTTGATCGCCGCCCACTGTTCTGGCGTCAGCGTCTGCATCGACAGCGCGTGGATCTCTTCGCGCATGCGATCGCCGAGCGCTTTATAGACGATCTGATGTTGCTGAACTTTATTTTTGCCGGCAAACGCGGCGCTGACGATCACGGCTTCGAAGTGCGTGCCGTCGCCGGCGACTTCGACATGATCGCACGCTAGGCCGGCGGCAATGTAATCCTTAACTTGTTCAGGCGTAACCATATTCGTACCTTAGTCGTGTGAAATGTAAAAATAGCTCATGCCAGGAGCCGCATGGATACTGGCTCGTGGCAATGCATGCCTGGATCGCCGCACCCGTATTGCCGCTCCGGCCAATGTCGTAAATTAATGACGCAGCTTATAGCCGGAGCGAATCATCAAGAAAGTAAAGAATGATAATGCCAGGAAGGTGGCGCCGACAACCGCAAGGCTCACCCACGGCGAAATATCCGCTTGGCCGAAGAACCCGTAGCGGAAACCGTCGATGGTGTAGAAGAATGGATTGAGGTGTGACATTTTCTGCCAAAACTTGGGCAAGCTATGGATCGAGTAAAACACGCCGCTCAGAAATGTGAGTGGCAGAATCACGAAATTCTGGAATGACGCCATCTGATCGAACTTGTCGGCCCAAATGCCGGCGACGATGCCCAACGCAGCCACCATGGCGGATCCGAGCAGACCGAAGATCAAAATCCAAAACAGCGAATGCACCGGCACTGGCGTAAAAAACCAAGCAGCGATGTAGACGCCCGCTCCGACCATTACGCCGCGCACGACGGCGGCGGCGAGGTACGCGGCAAAAAATTCGAAGTGTGACAAGGGCCCCAGCAACACGAAAATAATGTTGCCCGTGACCTTGGATTGGATCAGGCTCGACGAGCTGTTGGCGAAAGCATTCTGCAACATGGACATCATCACCAGGCCGGGCACGAGGAAGGTGGTGTAGCTGATGCCGTGGAAGACTTCGACCCGTTGCGACAAGACGTGAGAGAAAATCAGCAGATAGAGCAAGGTGGTGACCAGCGGCGCGGCAATGGTCTGGAACGCGACTTTCCAGAAACGCATTATTTCTTTGTAGAAGAGGGTGTAGAAGCCGCGCATGGATTTTTTGATTGTCATTCCCGCGAAAGCGGGAATCCATTTGGCGTTTGAAAGTCAGCGTGGATTCCCGCTTTCGCGGGAATGACAGAGTATGAGGTTTGCGGGATTTGCATCACGTTACGACTGCTTACTCATAATCGAAACAAACACATCTTCCAGATCGGGCTTGGCAAGCTGCATCTCTTTGATTTCGGCGCCGGATGCGCGAATCTGCGCAAGCAAGGGCTCGAGGCTGGCGTAATCCGGCAACTGCAAGCGATACTTTCCTTTGTTCTCGCTCACCACCATCGCCCGCGCATTCGCCGGCAACTCGCCACTTTCCAAACGTACTGTCACGTATTTGTCGTGAAATCGGTTGAGCAGATTCTCCGTGGTATCGAGCGCGACGACCTCGCCTAGCTTGAGCATCGCGACGCGGGTGCAAAGTTCTTCGGCTTCCTCAAGATAATGGGTGGTCAGCAAAATCGTGTGACCTTCGCGGTTCAGGCGGCGAATGAATTGCCATAGCGTTTGGCGCAACTCCACATCCACGCCCGCTGTCGGCTCGTCGAGCACGATCACCGGCGGCTTGTGCACCAGGGCCTGGCCCACCAGCACGCGCCGCTTCATGCCGCCGGACAGCGCGCGCATATTGGCGTTTGCCTTGTCGCCGAGGTGCAGGTGATGCAGTAGCTCATCGATCCACTTGTCATTATTGCCAAGGCCGAAATAACCAGACTGAATGCGCAAGGTCTCGCGCACCGTGAAAAAGGGATCGAACACGAGTTCCTGGGGGACCACGCCCAAATGGCGGCGGGCATTGCGATAGTCGGCGATGACGTCATAACCCATCACCTTCAACGTGCCGGAATCGACCCGCG
>JAYTGZ010000278.1:0-3459 GCA_043733025.1 Pseudomonadota bacterium
ATAAATACCGACACCGCCGTCAACCCATCGGAGTAGAGCAACTGCGTTACTCGGTCGGGCCGATTTGCCAAAGTACGTTTGAGCTCCACGATTTTCTTGAAGCCGGGTGGCAGCGCCTTCACACTCCAACCTGACGCGTCGACGGCGGGCGGGCTCTGCCGCACCCAATTTTCACTGGAAAAATTGGATTTGAGGGTATCGCGAATGATGAGTTGTCCGACGCGAATTTCGCTGAACCCAAAGTGCTCGATGACCTCGTCCCGTCCGCGAATCATGTTGGCGCGCAGCAGCAAACCCGACTCCAGGTCGGCGCACAGGCGATAGCCATAGCGGAATTGATCCTTCGGTTCCAAGTGAATTTGTTGGCAATCCCGGCCGGCAACGCGGTCTTTGCCTTTCACTTTAATAGCATAGCCTTCTTCGAACGCCCTAACCGGATCGGCAATCAGCGCCGGGAAAAATCGTTTAGCCTGGGCGCGGTCGATTTTGATTGCTTTAAGCTCGGGCATATAACACCAAACCTCATCACGATCGCGGATGATCTCCCGCACCGGCCCGTCTAGGGATTCGATCTTCTCCATTTCGCCAAGTTCGTCGGCGAGATGCCGCACCCGAGATGTTTCGGTCCGATCAGCGTGGCGATAGACAAACGTGCCCGCGTAATTGAGTTGGCGCGCCGCGGTGGCCATGCGCGATAGCCACGTCATGCCGTCCAGCGGGGATTCGGCATTACTGGCGAGCGCTGCGAGAAGCAGCGTCATGGCGACGATCAAACGGCAACCGATCATTGCTGCGAGTCGTCTGACGCGCTAGAACTAAAGCTCGCGGGCATCAGGGCATCGGGCGCAGCGGAAAACTCGCGGTGGGCACGTAGATAATCTTCCACATGGCTCACGGCTACGGGCTGAACGGCGGGAGCTTGAGTGACGGATACCAAGGTGAGCGGGGGCGAAGTCTCTTGGAGCACTAGCCAAGCGACTGCGCTGACTGTAGCGACCGATGCAGCGGCAGCCAGCGCGATTCGCGGTAACGACGGCAGCCACGCCCGCCGCCGCGGCGCCAATACAGTCGGTTCGTTACGCAACTGACCCAGTACACGTTCTTCTATTCCAGGCCGATAACCGTATTCCTGGCGCAATAAATCACCTATCAGGTGATAGCATCGCCACGCATCTCGATGGCCCTCGTTGCCACGACAGGCCTTAATGATGCCGTCGACCTCCGCCGTGTCCAGTTCACCATCCATCAGGGCGGATATTTCTTGAGTCATCCTACCATCTCCTATCTTTGCCAAGTTCCAACTGAGGCCTTAATTTTTCCGCAATCGCCTCGCGCGCTCTAAAAATGCGCGACCGTACGGTTCCTATGGGGCAATTCATAATTTCAGCAATTTCTTCGTAACTCAAACCTTCAATCTCGCGCAAGGTGATCGCCGTTCGCAACTCTTCGGGCAGCGCCTCCATGGTCGCATTTATTATTTCGGCAATTTGCTTACTGGCAAGTTCATTTTCCGGCGTATTTACGTCGCGTAACTGATCGGCTTCCTCAAATCCTTCCGCTTCTTCGCTATCATAGGTCGTGCTTGTCGGCGCTCTGCGGCCACTCGCGACCAGATAGTTCTTGGCGGTGTTGATGCCGATACGATATAACCAGGTGTAAAACGCGCTGTCGCCTCGAAACGATGGCAACGCTCGGTATGCCTTAATGAAGGCCTCCTGGGTCACATCCTCAACTTCAGCCTGGTCTCGCACCAGCCGCCCCAGCAACCTCGCTAGCTTGCGCTGATACTTGATAACCAGCATCTCAAATGCGCGTTTATCGCCCGCCTGCGCGCGCAGCACCAATTCCTGATCGATCTCCCGATCACTCACGAACGGCCACTCCCTGGATTTAGTTTTTGCCCAACGCCGCGACCCGACGGCGGCCTTTGCCCCACCGCGTGCGCCACCCTGATCACGTCGCCCCGCCGCAGTATAACCGCAAACGATGTCATCAGGAAATCATCACTAAAGCAAAGACCTGCAGTGTCGGATTAAGTTCCTTGGCAGAAAAAGTTATGGCCAGAGGAACACCGCAATTCGGTCGCGTTTGCGCTCGACCGCTACGCCAGAAACCGCACGGATGCTTGCTTCTGGCAATGCCGGGCTGGAGAACGGCGCCCGTATTTGCGCTGCGGGCATGTGGGCCAAAAAACGCCCATGCCGTGTTCGCCAACCCTCGCCTGCCGCGGTGTTCTTTTGTGTGGCTGGCATCACCCCGATCAATACCGCTTAAACTGCTCATCCACTTCGACCTGGTAACCCGTCGCGATGCGATTGCCTTTGTTCGCCAGCGCCACGACGGCCACGAGTTCGGCATACATCTCATCGCTCATCCCCTGCTTGCGCGCCGAGGCCGAGTGGGAATGAATGCAATAATCGCAACTGTTGGTGATGCTAACGGCGACGTAGATCATCTCCTTGGTCAACGCGTCGAGCTTGCCGGGCGCCATCACCGCTTTAATTTCGTCCCAGAATTGCTTCATCTGGCGGGGGTCGTTGGCGAGCACCTTCCAGACGTTGTTCACGTCCGCCACGTTGCGCGAGGCTTTGATGTCGTCCATCACCGCCCTAGCTTCGGCGGTGGCGTCGGCGTAGTCGAGCTTCTTCAGCATAGACATGAGATTTTCTCCTGGTGGAATAGGAAGTAGTTTATCATTTTGCGTTTTGTGGGCCGCCGCAAATCAAAGGTTCCTTAGGAGAATACAGTGACAGGAAAATGGGTCCCAGGCAAAGTGGTCGAAAAGAAAATGTGGACCGACCAGCTTTATTCGCTGCGCATCGACGCGGAATTGGAACCATTTCGCGCCGGTCAGTTCGGCCGCCTCGCGCTGGAGATCGATGGCCAAACCGTGGCTCGCTCCTATTCCTTCGTCAATGCGCCCCACGAGCGGACCTGCGAGTTTTATTCCATCATCGTGCCGGAAGGTCCGCTGTCGCCGCGATTGCAGGCGCTCAATCCCGGCGATCAAGTGTTGCTCGCACCGAAGGGCGCCGGCTTTTTAACCCTCGCTGATGTGCCTCCCGGGGAAGACTTGTGGTTGCTCTCGACCGGTACCGCTCTAGGCCCGTTCCTATCGATACTCAAAACGGATGATGCCTGGCGGCGCTTCAAGAAAATTGTATTGGTTCACGCCGTGCGCCAGGCGAATGAATTAAGCTACCGCGACACCATCGACGCGTTCATGGTTCACGGTGAACAGTTTTGTTATGTGCCCTTCGTCAGCCGCGAGGACACGAACTTCGCCATCAAGGGGCGCGTCCCCGGCGCGATCGAAAACGGCGGCTTGGAAACCCGCGCCGGCGCCACGATCACGGCGGAAAAATCTCAAGTGATGATCTGTGGCAATCCCGACATGGTGCGCGACACTCGGGCCATCCTGGAAGTCCGTGGTTTGAAACTCAACAAGCGCAAAGAACC
>JAYTGZ010000279.1:0-4468 GCA_043733025.1 Pseudomonadota bacterium
CCGCTGTTATACCGGCAATCGTCGCCGCCTTGCGCGCGGGCCACCACAACGTCAATCGCGTCGATCGACGCCCCAAAAAATAAGCGGCCGCGAAAACCAAACCGGCGACCATGGTCACATGCAAGCCAGAAATACTGATGAGAGGACCGATGCCGGTTTGCCAGAACAAATCCCAATCGGATTGGCGAATCGCGCTCTGATCGCCAATGGCGAGCGCGATGAGGACCGCGCCATAGCGTTGTTCTTGAAGGATCGATTGCATGTGAAAACGAATAGATTCACGCATGCGCTCAATGCTGTAGAGAATCGAATAGTTTGTTTGCTCGATGCGCGCGCGTTGCGTTTTTTCTCTCACATAACCGGTCGCGCGAATGTTCTGTTCCAACAACCACACCTCGAAATCAAAGCCGTGCGGATTGGCGTTGCCGTGCGGACGCTTAAGACGAACGCTCCAGCGCCAACGCTCGCCGGCGTGTACCGGCGAGGCTTGTGCGCCAGCGTTCGGATTCTTGAAATACCAATTTAAACTGAGGTGGCGGGGGACACGTGCGTGCGCAGTCACAATCTCTTCGACATCGAAACGAAAACGAACACCGTGTTCGCCAGAGGTAGGCATGCTCGCGACGACGCCGATGATCTCAACGTCTTTGCTTTCCCATTCGCTCGGCAGTGAATCCGTCAGCCGCTGTTGCGCCAGAAACGCTGCCCAGGTAACGCCCGCAGCAACTGCGATGCAGAAAAATAGAATACGACGAACGGTTACGCGCCAGGGCGTCGAAAGCCTATCGACTACCGCGAGGGCAATGAAAAATGGCGCGAGCGCCAATATCCAGGCGGGTTCTGGCAATGCCTCCTGAGTTTGCAACAATCCAATGCCAAGCGCGAACGAAATAATGACGAGGCGCACGGCATCGTACCAAGGCGATTACGCGCCGCTCAAACGGCCATCGACGAGATGCAAAATACGCCCCGTCTTCGCCGCCAAATCGGGGTCATGGGTGACAATAATGAGGCTGGTTTGGTACTTCCGATTCAACGACAACATCAGATCGAACACGCCTTGTGCGGTGTGTCGATCAAGATTACCGGTCGGCTCGTCCGCCATTACGCAGGCGGGCTTGGTGACCAAGGCGCGAGCAACGGCGGTGCGCTGACGCTCGCCGCCCGATAGTTCGGCCGGCGTGTGGTGGATGCGATGATCCAGACCAACGTCCTTCAAAATCATGCGCGCTTGTTCGTACGCGTTGTCACGATTTTCACGCCGGATCAACAATGGCATGGCAACATTTTCCAAGGCCGTGAACTCCGGCAACAAGTGATGAAACTGATAAACAAATCCGAGCGCGGAATTGCGCAATGCGCCAAGCTTAGGCTGCGATAGTTGGCTGATGTCTTGACCCTGCAGCGTCACGCTTCCTTGCGTAATGTCATCCAGTCCGCCGAGCAAGTGTAACAGCGTACTTTTTCCGGAACCCGACGCACCAATGATGGCGAGCGTCTCGCCGGCGTTAACATCGAGGTTGATGCCGAACAGCACCGGAACTTCAACCCTGCCCTGCAAGTAGGTCTTGTGCAAGTCACGACACGAGAGCACCAGGTGATCGTTATTCATAGCGCAAAGCGTCCGCCGGTTTAATCCGCGATGCAGACCAACTCGGGTAAATCGTCGCCAGCAAGGTCAACACGAACGACACCAAAGCAATTAAGCCGACATCGCGCCAGATGAGTTCCGACGGCAATTCGCTAATGTAGTAAACACTCTTGTCCAGAAACGCCACGCCGAACGCACGCTCGATGGCGGGCACCACCACATCGATATTTTTTGCCAGGAGTACGCCCACGACCACACCGATCAGCGTGCCGAAAGTACCGATGAGCGAGCCTTGCACCATGAAGATCTGCATAATGCTTTTCGGCGAGGCACCCAGTGTACGCAGGATAGCGATGTCCGATTGCTTGTCCGTCACCACCATCACCAAAGTGGAAACGATGTTGAACGCAGCAACCGCGACGATGAGTAAGAGAATGACAAACATCACCGTTTTCTCGATCTGCACGGCGCGGAAAAAATTGGCATGGGAGCGCGTCCAATCGGAAATGTACGCGTCGGCAGAAATCATTGTTGTCAAATCGCGCGCTACCTTCGGTGCTAGGAAAAGATCATCAAGCTTGAGCCGCACGCCGGAGACTTTATCTTCCATGCGATAGAGTTTTTGCGCGTCAGCCAAATGAATCAGCGCGAGGCCGTTGTCGTATTCGAACATACCCACTTCGAATATGCCGACCACTTTGAATTGCTTTAGACGCGGGACGATTCCGGCCGGCGTCACTTGCCCTTGCGGCGAGATGAGAACCACTTTGTCGCCGGGAAACGCATGTAAACTGCGCGCTAGCTCAGAGCCAAGAACGATGCCAAATTCACCGGCCTTCAAATCCGTTAGCTTGCCGTTTTTCATATGCGCGCCGATGTCAGCGACTTGGTCTTCCAGTTGCGGTTCGATACCGCGAATGATGGCACCGCCAACATTGCTATCGAACGCTAACATCGCTTGCGCCATCACGTAGGGCGCGGCGGCGACCACATTCTTTTGCAATTTGGCGGCGGCGGCGATTTTCGGCCATCCGGTCAGCGTGTTATCGACACCGCTGATCTGAACGTGAGAGGCGACGCCGAGGATGCGCGAGCGCAGTTCTTTTTGGAAACCGTTCATCACCGACAGCACCGTGATCAAGGCCGCGACGCCGAGGGCGATGCCGAGCATGGAAATCAGCGAGATGAAGGAAATAAAATGATTGCGTCGTTTCGCGCGGGTGTAGCGTAGGCCAACGAAAAGTTCAAAGGGTTGCAAGCGTTTTCATTCTTCTTTAAAGACGTGATTTTGCCACAATGCGACGTTGCCGTCGTGATCGGCGATGATAGAATCGCTTCGACATGCGATTTGATTTCCTCGTTCCCGCTCTGTTCGACGCCCCTCGTTCCCATAGGATTAGCGAAAGCGCGCCAGCTTTGGCAAAACTCATGGCGCGCGGCTCAGCCACCACGGACCCGACCGATTCGATGGAGGCGTGGCTGGCGCGGCAATTCGGATACGTTGCCGATAGCGCGGACTTTCCATTCGCCGCGGTGGCGTCCTGCGGTGAAGCAATGGCCGATGCAAGCGCAAAATATTGGCTGCGCGCCGATCCGGTCCATCTTTCCGTAAATCGCGATCGAGTCGTGTTACTCGATGCCAGCCAACTTGATATATCCGCGGCGGAATCCGCGGCGCTCGTAGCGGCGCTGCAAGCACATTTCAAAAGCGATGGCCTGAATGTTTATGGCCCGCATCCGCAGCGGTGGTATATCACCAGCGATCGCCCCATCGCGCTTTGCACCCAACCCGTTAGCGCCGTGCGCGGGCGCAATGTTGCCGATCATTGGTTTGACGGCGCCGATCGCGCGCGTTGGCAGGCGCGCCTGAGCGAAATGCAGATGCTGCTGCACGCCCACCCGCTGAACGAGGCGCGCGAAACGGCGGGCCGGTTGCCGATCAACGGCGTGTGGTTATGGGGTGCGGGCGAAGTGCCTGCCGACGGTAAAAAAACCTATGCGCAGATTATCGCCAGCGACGCACTGGCAGCCGGTTTCGCTGCGTTGAGCGCGGCACGGTTTACCGAGAGCAGTCAATTCCGTTGGCGTGACATTTCTCCGCCTGCGCCGGGTAACGCACTGGCCGTTATCGATTCACTGGCCGCCTTCGCCGCTTACGGCGAATGGGACGAATGGCGCGATGCGCTGGCGACGCTCGATCAGGCGTGGTTTTCGCCCGCGCTGTCAGCACTGAAAAACGGCACGTTGAACACGATAGCGATTTGTGTTCCGGGCAAAACATCAACAACCACTACGCGCATCGATCTGTTCAAATTCTGGCGACGTTCTTCACACTGAAAAATATGACAAAAATTGTTCAACGCGCCTACACGCAAGCCGATGCCGACAGGCTCATCGCCGCCGGCATTCATCCCGTCCTGGCGCGGGTATATGCCGCCCGCGGCATTACCGCGCCAACGCAACTCGACAACAAGCTCGATCAACTGCTTCCCTTCACCGGCATGCGCAATGCGGTCGCGGCGGCGACGCTGTTGGCCGATGCCATCGCCGCCAAGCGCAAGCTCATGATCGTCGCCGACTACGATTGCGACGGGGCTACGGCCTGCGCGATCGGCGTGCGCGGCTTGCGCGCATTCGGCGCGCGCATCGATTATCTGGTGCCGAATCGCTTCGAATACGGTTATGGTTTAACGCCGGAAATCGTGCGCCTTGCCCATGAGCGCAAACCCGACATGTTGATCACCGTCGATAACGGTATTGCCAGCGTCGATGGCGTGGCGCAGGCCAAGCGCCTCGGTATGCAAGTGCTGATCACCGATCACCATTTGCCCGGCGATACGTTGCCCGATGCGGACTGCATCGTCAATCCGAACCAAG
>JAYTGZ010000280.1:0-3273 GCA_043733025.1 Pseudomonadota bacterium
GTTTCTTTGATCGCTTTTGGCTGACCTGGCATGTTAATGATCAGCGATTGTTTGCGGATGACGGCGACCTGGCGTGAGAGGATTGCCGTAGGCACATACTGCAAATTGTTAATGCGCATGGCTTCGCCGAAGCCTTCCATCACCCGGTCAGCCACCGCCCGCGTTGCCTCTGGTGTGACGTCGCGGGGGGCTGGGCCGGTACCCCCAGTCGTCAGGACTAGCGCGCAATGATCTTGATCCACGAACTTTTTCAGAGTCGCCTCGATAAGCGGCTGTTCGTCGGGAATCACTTCGGTCACGAAAATGATGGGATTCAGCAAAACTTGCTCGGCCCAGGCTTTGAGCGCGGGGATGCCCTCGTCCTGGTAAATTCCTTTAGCAGCGCGGTCACTGATGGTTATGAGGCCAATCTTCACCGCATCGTATGCGTAAGCCATGCTGACGTCTTCCCTAACTTTTTAACCAGTCCGAAAGCGCGCGGAACAGTTCGCGGTACGCGCGCGGTGGCCGGGATTTTGCGCGTTCGTCATGTGTTTCATGAACCAGTTTTCTCAGCGGTGCGAGGTCCGCATCGGGCCGCAGCGGCGCGAGTTGTTCGAAAGCGCCAGCATCGTTGAGTAATCGTTCGCGCCATTGTTCTGCCCGGTGCAAGCGGGCAACTTGCTGCCGCGCGGGCTGTTTCATCAGATCAAGCTTGGTGGCGATTGCTTCGCCGTCTACCTTCCGCATGATTCGTCCGATATACTGCACCTGTCGGCGTTTACCTTCGTGACTTTTAGTGCGCCTCATTTCCTGGATCGCTGCCGCGAGTTCGTCGGGCAGGTCGAAGCTCTTCAACTGAGCATCATTAAGCTCGACCAGCGCCGCGCCGATCGCTTGCAAACCCAGCATTTCCCGTTTCCTTTGGGACTTGCTGGGCGGATCGCGCGACACTGAATCCATGCTGGTGCGTGCTTAAATTATTATGATACCTCAATTGTTTATGACAAGAAATTAAATCATGTCCGCACAAGTTAATGGCGCTGCCGGGTTTACCTACTCCGCCGCCGAATTAGAGCAGTACACCGCCGATTTGCTCAAGTTGGCGCGGGAGCTTGGCGCCTCCTCCGCCGAGGCCGAAGTCTCCGAGGGTTGGGGCCACAGCGTCAACGTCCGTATGGACGCAGTCGAAACCATCGAATATCACCGCGACAAGGGCCTGTCGGTAACGGTCTTTTTTGGCAAGCAAAAAGGACATGCAGGCTCATCTGACCTCAGCCCCAAAGCCATGCGCGACACGGTGGGAAAGGCCTGTAGCATCGCCAAACATACCGCCATCGACGAGTACTCCGGTTTGGCGGACGCCGCATTGCTTGCCACCGGGCCGTTGCCCGATCTGGATCTGTACCATCCCTGGGGCATCAGCGTCGAGCAATCCATCGAACTGGGCAAACGGGCCGAGGCTGCCGCTTTCGCCGTCGATCCGCGCATCGACAACTCCGACGGCGCTTCGGTTTCCACCCAGGACTCCCATTTTTGCTACGGCAATAGTTCGGGCTTTTTAGGCGGTTACCGATCCTCCCGTCATGGCGTCAGTTGTTCCGTCATCGCTTCGGAAGGCGATGCCATGCAGCGTGACGATTGGTACTCCACGGCGCGCGATTTCGCCGATCTCGATCGAATCGAACGCGTCGGAAAAATAGCCGGGGAGCGTGTGATCCGGCGGCTCAACGGCAGAAAACTCAAGACCTTGGATTGCCCAGTGCTGTTCGAAGCGCCCATCGCCCAAGGGATAATCGGCCACTTTGTCGGCGCGGTCAGCGGCGGGAGCTTATATCGCAAGTCCTCGTTCTTGCTCGATAGCCTAGGCCAGCAAATCTTCCCCCAATTTTTGCAGATACGGGAAATGCCCCATCTGAGAAAAGGTTTGTCCTCGAGCCCGTTCGATGGTGAAGGTGTTGCCACCAAGGAACGCGACGTCATCAAAGACGGTGTGTTACAAGGCTACTTCCTCGGCAGTTACTCCGCGCGCAAATTGGCTATGCAATCCACCGGCAACGCCGGCGGCAACCACAACCTCATCGTGCCCGACACCGGCCAAGATTTCGCCGCCCTCATCAAACAAATGGGCCGCGGCCTGTTAGTCACGGAACTCCTCGGCCATGGCATCAACATGGTCACCGGCGATTATTCCCGCGGCGCGTCGGGCTACTGGGTGGAAAGCGGAGAAATCCAATACCCCGTGGAAGAAATTACCATCGCCGGCAACCTCAAAGACATGTTCAAATCCATTGTCGCCGTCGGCAACGATGTCATTGTGCGCGGCTCGAAATTGTGCGGCTCGATTTTGATCGAGCGCATGACGGTGGCGGGGGAGTAGGTAATGTCATTCCCGTGAAAACGGGAATCCATAGGGCGCACCTAAGAGCGCTTAGTTCTCATATCCATGCGCTTCTCCAGGCGTATTCAAGCGCTATACAACGATCGTTTGCGCTTGACCTAACGATTGTCTCTCGACTACACCAATCCGCCAAACCGTCTCGCCCCGTTGACGTAATAGATCCATCGCTGCCTCGGCATCGCGTTGTGCGACCACAACCACCATCCCCACGCCGCAGTTAAACACGCGATGCATTTCGCTTTCGGCGACGTTGCCATGTTCTTGTAACCACGAAAATAACGCCGGGCGCGGCCAGGCACTTTTTCGAATGACGGCGGTGAGTCCACCTTGCAGAATGCGCGGAATATTTTCCGTGAGCCCGCCGCCCGTGATGTGGGCGATGCCTTTTATTTTCACTTGTTTCATCAATTCCAGCATTGGCTTAACATAAATGCGGGTCGGCGCCAGTATTGCCGCGCGCAAGGTTTTGCCGTGGAAAGCCGCATCGGGATTGGGTTTGGCGCGTTCGATGATTTTTCGAATCAGCGCATAGCCGTTCGAGTGGGCGCCGCTCGATGCAAGGCCCAGCACCACGTCTCCTGGCGTGATGGATTTGCCGTCGATGATGTTTTCTTTTTCGACGACGCCGACGGCGAAGCCGGCGAGGTCATATTCGCCGACGTGATACATGCCCGGCATTTCCGCCGTTTCGCCGCCGATTAGCGCGCAGCCCGATTGTTCGCAACCGGCGGCGATCCCCTTGATGACCTCCGTCGCGGTCGGCACATCGAGTTTGCCGCAGGCGAAGTAGTCGAGAAAAAATAGCGGCTCCGCGCCTTGCACGAGGATGTCGTTCACGCTCATGGCCACCAGGTCGATGCCGATGGTGTCGTGCTTGTTCCATTCGAACGCAA
>JAYTGZ010000281.1:0-5177 GCA_043733025.1 Pseudomonadota bacterium
TCCACGTAACGTTTCCGCGACTTTGACCGCTTCGGCATTGCGCAAATACACCACCCGGATATTGCCGGTTTCGCTGGTTTCAATATCCAGACTTTCCACGAGCTTACGCACTTTCGCGATCACGGTCTGATTCTCGGCGCGAACGATCAGACCGTTAATGCGGCCGTCCACGGCGAGGGCTAGCTTGGGCTGCGCGCCGGGGATGTTGACCTGGGCGCCGGCTTCCGGCATGAGGCGCGGCAGCAATTGCGCCATTTCAATGGCCGAGGCGTACTTCAAACGAATGACGTCGATTTCCGTATTCGGCGCGACGTCAATGGACTGAATAATCTTGTCGATGCGCTTGAGATTTTCGGCGTAATCGGTGATGACCAGCGTGTTGTTGTTCGGATAGGCGTTGATGACGTTGTTAGGCGCGATCAGCGGCCGCAACACCGGCAATAATTGCGCCGCCGACTCGTATTTCAACACGAACACTTGGGTAATCATTTGATCGCCCCTGTACTTGCTGATGCCTTCGACTAGCGGCGAATTGTTGAGTTTGGCATCGGCCTCGGGAATGATCTTGATTACGCCGGGACCCTCGACCGCGGTGAAGCCCTGCAGCCGCAGCGCCGATAACAGTATCGGATAAACCAAATCCTTATCCACCGGATTCGCCGAGATGATGTTCACCGTGCCGGTGACCCGCGGATCGAGAATGAAATTCTTGCCGGTGATCATGCTGACGCTCTTCACCACCGATTGGATGTCAGCGCCGACGAAATTCAGCGTGACTTTCTCGCGATCTTTGCTCTTGTCCGCGGCATGAGCGGAAAACCCCGAGGCGAGCACGATGAGGGTGACGCCGAGGAGCCGCGAAAAAATTGCGTGCATAAATAAGTTCATCGGTTATTGACGGATATTATAGTTAAGCTGCAATGGCGTGCCCGCGCGCAAGCCGTCCACTTTGACTTGCCCAACTTGTCCGAAATGCTGATACAAACGCATCAAGTCGGCTTGGGAATTAACCGGCACGCCGTTCAGCGAGCGAATCACATCGCCATCCAGCATCCCCAGCTTTTGCAACAGGCTGCCCGGCGGGGCCTCCTGCACGGAGACGCCGCCGCCCGGATTGTCCTGCACCCGGCCGATATTGGTGAGTTGCCGCGGATCCTGTAATGCCGACTGCAGTTCGCCGCGCGAAAGGGCCGTTGTGTTTTGATTAACGGATTGTACGTTAAGTCTAAATTGAGACGGCGGCGCTGGCAACCGGGGCGCCATCTGCGGGGCGGCCATCGCGACGCCTGGCGATCCGGCCCGCGCGTCACCCTCGAACTCGAGTTTTTCGATGGCGCCGTTGCGGCGTAGCAAAATATGGCGCGGGAACACAGTCTCCAATATCGCGCCGGGCACGATTTCCGTGCCGACTTTGACGGGCTGATCTTTGCCGTCGAAATTCAAAATGGCGAAAGCGGGGAAGGGCGGCACACCGGCGAATACGCCTTTAAGCCTGGCGTTGAGTGGGCTCGCCACCACCACCGGCGCGGCAACGGCTACTTCCGCATTCGGCTCGCCGAAAAGATGGCGGGCGATGATTTCAGCGGCGGAGGCGGGCGTCGACATCGGCATCGCTTGATTCACTGAGGCCGCCGATGCATTCTGCGCTCGCGGCCAGAATATCCATGTCCAATTGGCGAGCAGCCAACAGATCAATACAAGGAGGGAAAAGCTGGTGAGACCAATCCAACGCCGGGAAAACCAGTTTACCGGCGCGAGCAACATGCCCGGCATTTTCAGCGCGGCCATGCTGGGTGCTCCCGTGCGCAAAGCGATCCCGATTGGGGTATCCGCATGTTTTTGAAATTGACTTGAATCAACGACTTATCAGTAGTTTTTCAGTATAACATCCCGGTGTGACAAAGTTACTCCCGTCCCGTAGCTTAGATAAAATGGCAATGCCATGAGGCAATCCTGGCGCGGCGTTCCAGGCATGCTGTCCGGAGAGGCAATAGGGGCGCGCCCTGTGGCCTTGCGCCTCGCGAAGTATCGCTTATTCCCACCTTCGCGGGAGACTTCCTGCACGGTTTATTTGCAAGCCCGCCACATTGTTGCATCGAAGTGCGAGCACGAACGCGTACCGCGTGTAGAATTCATTTTCTGAGCCTGTGACCCAGTGGCGACCGGTCATTAGTCAAATTCATTTTCCTAGGAGGGACATCATGGCAGACAAGAAAAAGAAGGACGAGTATCGCAGTATCGAATGGTTCGGCCGGCCGAACCGCGACAGCATGATGCATCGCTCGTGGATGAAAAACCAGGGCTTGCCGCATCATCTTTTCGACGGCCGTCCCGTCATCGGCATCTGCAACACCTGGTCGGAAGTCACGCCCTGCAACGCGCATTTTCGCGACATCGCGGAATACGTGAAAAAAGGCGTATATGAGATGGGTGGCTTCCCGCTGGAGTTTCCGGTCATGTCCCTGGGCGAGCCGGTGATGCGTCCTACCACGATGCTGTTCCGTAATCTGGTTTCCATGGACGTGGAGGAATCAATCCGCGCTAATCCGTTTGACGGCATCATCTTGCTTGTCGGGTGCGACAAAACCACACCGGCGTTGATGATGGGCGCGGCAAGTTGCGATTTGCCGACCTTGGTGGTCTCCGGCGGACCGATGCTGAACGGCAAATTCCGCGGCGAGGACATCGGCTCTGGGACCCACGTGTGGAAATTCACCGAAATGCTCAAGACCGGCGAAATGAAAATGGACGATTTATACGAAGCGGAAGTCTGCATGTCGCGCTCCGCTGGACATTGCAATTCCATGGGCACGGCTTCGACCATGGCCTCGATGGTCGAGGCGCTCGGCATGGGCTTGCCCAGTAACGCCGCGATTCCCGCTGTAGATTCGCGCCGTTACGTTTTGTCCCACATGGCAGGCCGGCGTATCGTCGAGATGGTTAAAGAGAACCTCAAGATGTCGAAGATCATGACCAAGGAAGCATTCGAAAACGCCATCATAGTAAACGGCGCCATCGGCGGTTCCACGAACGCCGTCGTGCATCTGCTCGCCATGGCAGGGCGTATGGGTGTGAAGCTCACGCTCGATGATTGGGATCGCCTCGGCAAGAACGTGCCGTGTCTGTTGAATCTGATGCCGTCTGGAAAATATCTGATGGAAGATTTCTATTACGCCGGTGGCTTGCCCGTGATCATCAAAGAGCTTGGTTCCATGCTGCATAAAACAGCCCTTACCGTGAATGGCAAAACCCTTTGGGATAACTGCAAGGATGCGAAAAACTACAACGAGGATGTAATCTTTCCGCTGAAAAAACCATTCAAGCCGAATGGCGGCATCGCGGTATTGAAAGGCAACCTCGCACCCACCGGCGCGGTTATCAAACCCTCCGCCGCCACGCCGGAACTCATGAAACACCGCGGCCGCGCCGTGGTTTTCGAGGATATCGATGACTACAAAAAACGCATCGACGATCCCAAGCTGGACGTCGATGAAACCTGCATCATGGTACTGAAAAACTGCGGGCCGAAAGGCTACCCGGGCTTCCCGGAAGTCGGCAACTTCGCACTACCCGCTAAGATTTTGAAAAAAGGCGTCACGGATATGATCCGCATTTCCGATGCGCGCATGAGCGGCACCGCCTACGGCACCGTCGTCCTCCACACCTCGCCGGAAGCCGCGGCCGGTGGCCCGCTCGCGCTAGTGAAAAACGGCGACATGATTGAGTTGGATGTGGTGAAACGCAAACTCGTATTGGAAGTGTCGGCAGCAGAATTGGCAAAGCGGCGCAAGGCGTGGAAGCCTTTGCCGGCGCACGAAACGCGCGGCTGGGTCAAACTCTACTGCGAGAACGTGAACCAAGCGGATAAGGGCGTGGATTTAGAGTTCTTAGTCGGTGGTAGTGGTGCGCCGATTCCGCGGGAGTCGCACTAATACGGCGGGCGACGGTCGAACGGTTCAACGGACCACACTCGATTGTGTCATTCCCGCGAAAGCGGGAATCCAATGTCGTTTTGAAGTCAAACTGGGTCCCCGTTTTCAGGGGGGCGACAGCAGCGCTTTGGTTTGGCGGACGGAGGGCGGGTCCGACCCGCTGTTGGCCGCGAAAAGTTGATAAAGAGGAGCGCGCACGCTACGTGATTTGTTTGGCGGGTAGGACCCGTCCTACATTGTTCTCATAACGCGGCGAAATAATCCGCCATCTTTTTTCGCGTTGCTTCATCGGGCAATTTTCCTTGTCCCGCGCCCATGTTGTCGATCAGGTGTTTTGGGTTGCGGGTTGCCGGGATCACGCACGTGACGGCGGGATGGCCGAGAATGTATTTCAGAAAAAACTGTCCCCAACTCGTGCAATCGATTTCGCTGGCCCACGCCGGTAACGGCTTGCCTTTAACCGTTCCGAAGATACTGCCATTGGCGTAGGGCCGGTTGGCGATCACCGCCGTACCGACATCGACGGCGAGTTTGAGCATGCGTTGTTCCGCTTCCCGCTCGACGATGGAGTAGTTGAGCTGCATGAAATCCATATCGCCCGACTTGATCGCTTGCTCCAGCGCGTCGTACGCGCCCGCGTGATAATGAGTCACGCCGAGATATTTGATCTTGCCGGACTTCTTCCAGTCGCGCAGCGTAGCGAGGTGGGCCTTCGCGTCTTGCAGATTATGAACCTGCATCAGTTCGATTTTTTCGCGGCGAAGTTTGCGGAACGAATCGTGCATCTGAGCGATGCCCGATTCGCGGCCACTGGTCCAAACTTTAGTCGCGATCCACAGCTTCCCATTGACGCTGAGTTCCGCCGACAAATCCCCGACGACGGTCTCCGCGCGGCCGTACATGGGCGAACTGTCGACGATGGTTCCGCCTAGCTCGACGAAGCGCTTGAGCACTTCTTTCGCCGGATCGCGATCGGTCGGATTGTTGCCAATATCAAATGCGTCGTAGGTGCCGAGGCCGATCACCGGCAGGAGTTCGCCGCTTTTTGGAATCTTGCGCAAGATCGCATTGGCCGCGCCGGAGGTGAGGGTATGGGTCATGGTCATTGCGGCAAGGCCCGTTGCGAGAATGCGTAGGCATTGCCGACGCGAGCGACGATTTGAGTCTTCATGGAAATCCATTATTGAGGCCGTTGTAAATAGCATTATTGTATTGCGAGTTACGACTCATCACCACAGCGCGCAC
>JAYTGZ010000282.1:0-3884 GCA_043733025.1 Pseudomonadota bacterium
GATCTCGATTACGCCGCAGAAGCACAAGGATGAGACCTTGCGTGTGCTGGTGGCCATCGTCGAAGCGGCCGCGCGCCGCCAACCCACGGTGATGCTGTACGAGGACCTACACTGGGCCGATCCCACGACGCTGGAAACGCTGGACCTGTTGGTCGACCGGGTGAGAACCATTCCGCTGCTGATTGTGCTCACTCATCGGCCGGAGTTCCAGCCCAAGTGGGGCAGCCACGGCCATGTCACGGCGCTGAACCTCTCCAAGCTCACGCGCGCGCAAAGCAGCGCGATCGTGTCCAAGCTCACAAACGGCAAGGCATTGCCCGCTGATCTGCTCGATCAAATCCTGAACAAGACCGACGGCGTGCCGTTGTATGTGGAGGAACTCACCAAGTCCATTCTTGAATCGGGTGAGATCAAAGACGCTGGTGATCACTACGACTACGCAGGAGCCGCCCGCAGCGTCACCATTCCCGCCACCTTAAGAGACTCGCTCACGGCGCGTCTGGATCGTTCCCCAGCGGCAAAAGAAATCGCGCAGATCGGCGCGGCGATTGGGCGGGAGTTCAGCTACGAGTTGATTGCAGCGGTCGCGCCCAAACCCAAGACCGAGCTCGACAGCGCCCTCAACCAATTGACCGAATCGGGCTTGGCGTTCAGGCGCGGCACACCGCCGGAGGCCACCTACACCTTCAAGCACGCCCTGGTCCAGGATGCGGCGTACGACTCGCTGCTCAAGAGCCGGCGTCAGGTGTTGCACGCCAAGATCGCGCGGGTGCTCGAAGAACACTTCCCTAAGACCACAGACACCGAACCAGAGTTGCTCGCACACCACCTGACGGCGGCGGGCGAGACCGAGACGGCGATTGGCTATTGGCAAAAGGCGGGCAAGCTGGCGTTGAAACGTTTAGCGTTGAACGAAGCGATTTCGCACCTGAACCAGGGCATGGAGATCATCGGCGCGCTGCCGCAGTCACCGGAGCGCGACGCGAAAGAACTGGACCTGCGCACCCTGCTCGGCACGGCCTGGCTAGCGCTCAAAGGTTGGGCAGCGCCTGAGGTGTGGTCCAGCCTCCACCCGGCGCTCGGGTTAGCCAAGTCCCTTAGCCGCCACGAGGCGTTAGTGCCGATCTTATACGGACTTTGGGCCCACGTGGAGACCCAGGGGCGCATCGCTGAATCCCTAGCCTGGGTGAATGAAACGCTGACTACGGCAGAAGCCAGCCGCGATCCGGATCTGTTGATCGCGGGGCACAGATTGGCGTGCTCCACCTACTTTTGGTGGGGAGATTTCAACCAGTCACGAGAACACGGAGAGAGGGTGTTCGCGCTGTACCGCGAGGAGCAGCACCGCCACCACGCAGATATCACTAACATCGACCCGAAGACGTCTGCCGGCATCTTCGTCTCACTTGGGGCCTGGATGCTGGGCTATCCGGATCGTGCCGCGCAGCTCAGTGATGCCAGGGATGCGCACGCTCGCCGGCGCGGCCACCCTTTTGACCTCGGCTTTGCGCTCACTTTTGGCGGCCAGGTTTGGGATTTGCGCTGCGAACCCGCGCCTCTTCTGGCGCGCGTCGAGGAGGCCGAGCGGCTGGGCCGATCGCACAGTCTGCCCTTTATCTCGGAAGTGCTGGCGCAGTTGATGAGGGGCGTCGCCTGGCTACGGGCAGGACGCCTCGCCGAGGCCATCCCACAGCTTCGGGGTGCAATGGAAAAGTGGAACGCGAATGGTGCCCTGCTTTGGATGCCTTACTTTCGAGCGGTGCTGGCAGAAGGCCTGGCGTTGAGCGGCGACCTCGCGGGCGGGTTGAGTTTGATCGAGGAAAGTCTCAGCCAGATTGCGCGGCCGGGATGGGAAGAGCGATGCCACCTTGCGGAGGTGCTGCGGCTCAAAGGGTGGATGCTGCAACAGCAGGAAAAGCTGGCAGCGGCGGAAGACAACTATCTCGCCTCGCTCGACGTTGCACGCGAACAGCAGGCCAAGTCTTGGGAATTGCGCACTTCGACCAGCCTCGCGAAGCTGTGGCAGCGCCAGGGCAAACGAAAAGATGCGCTCGATCTGTTGAAGCCGGTCTATGACTGGTTCACCGAAGGCTTCGATACGAAAGACTTGATCGAAGCCCAGGCGCTGCTCGAGGAGTTGGCGTGATGAATGCCGGTGACCGAACGTGAGGGAACGCATGGGGCGGAAAAATTCAACTCCTCCGCGCAGAATAGGTTGTCATTCCCGCGAAGGCGGGAACCCATGTGGCGCCGCCCTACGCGGCGAGTTGATAAGTTTGGAGGCCGGTAATCCTGCGCACGCCCAATGGATTCCCGCCTTCGCGGGAATGACAAATCGACGCCAAGGCGCTGCTCGAGGAGTTGGCGCGATGATTGCCGGCGGCCGAACGTGAGGGAACGCATGGGGCGGAAAAATTCAACTCCCCCGCGCAGAATAGGTTGTCATTCCCGCCCCCGACTAAGGCATTCGAGGGCAGGCTACAGCGGGAACCCATGTGGCGCCTCCCTACGCGGCGAGTTGATAAGTTTGGAGGCCGGTAATCCTGCCGACGCCCAATGGATTCCCACTGTAGCCTCCTCAGGAGATCGGCAATCGCCGGATTCGGTAACGAAAGTCATATAACAGGATCAATGCCCCATACTGATCGCCACGCGACCTCGGATTTCGCTGCTCCTACCGGCGTTCATGGTAAGATCGCTCGCGCTTGGATATAAGAAATGGCGCGGCAAATACCACCAGGAAGCGGTTTTTTTGCGCTGTGCCCGGAATGACAAAATCAGTACCGAGATGCGAGTAAGTCGGCCCATCATGTTCGTCGGGCGTTAGTAGCTACGACGCGTTCCCGACTGCGGGCAAGGCAGCCGGATGCGGCAAGAGTGAATGGCACTCGCCGATACTTTATCTAGAGGAGAAAAACCATGGCGAAACAACTTTCAAATATCAACAATAATCGTCGGCGCGTATTGCAATCGGCCGCCGCCATCGGCGGTGCGGCGGCGTTGGGCTTCCCGATGATCAGCCGCGCCCAAGATAAACCGATCAAAGTCGGCATGGGGACTATTCTCTCGGGCCGCGTGGCTCAGCTTGGCGCCTCGTCGCGCAATGCGGTGATGATGGAAGTCGATAAATTCAACGCCGCCGGGGGCTTGGGCGGCCGCAAGATCGAGATGGTGATCCGCGATTCCAAGGGCAAAGCAGAGGAATCGGCGCGCATTGCCCGTGAACTCGTCACCAGCGACGGTTGCGAGATTCTATTCGATTGCGAATCGTCCGCCGGCGCATTTGCGGTACACGAAGTCGCGCGCGACTTGGGTGTGCTGTGCATTCATAATATTTCCGAGACGTCATCGCTGTCCGCCGATCCGAAGCTGCGCATTCCCAATGCGTTCCGCACGGCACGCCAAGGCGTGCACGATTCCATCGTCGGCGGCGCCTATGCGGCGGCAATCGCGAAGGCGAAGGGCTTGAAACGCTGGGTGACTTGCTCGCCCGACTACGCCTATGGCCGCGACGCCACCGGCGATTTCGTCGAGTTCCTCAAGCGCTTTAACCCGGACGTGGAAATCGTTGCGGAGGCTTGGCCGAAGCTGTTCCAAGCCGATTACACCGAAGTCATCACCAAGATCCTGCAGGCGAAGCCCGAGGCAATGTACTCTTGTCTGTGGGGCGGCGATCTGACTTCATTTATCGACCAGGCGAGCATTTATGCGCTGTTCAGCCAAATGCAGCTCTTTGCCGTGAACATGGCGGATTACACGGCGCTGATGGCGGTGAAAAACTTGCCGCCCGGCATACATTCCGGCAACCGCTATCTGCGCACCTTTCCAAAGAGCAAACCCAACATGGATTGGGGCAACGCCTATTTCGCGAAGTACAAGGAATA
>JAYTGZ010000283.1:0-1757 GCA_043733025.1 Pseudomonadota bacterium
CCAAGAAAGCGGCGAAATATGCACCGCTCAGCCTCTTTTGCAGCCGATTTCCTTTAAGTCCGACAGGCTCCTAGGCTAGCCACTGGCCTCGGGCCATTGGCTCGCAGGCTGATGACTTGCGCATTGCGTGGTGCTGATCTTTTGTATGGTGATAGCGTTCACCGGGCAGACTGCTTCGCATGCGCCGCATCTCACGCATTGATTCTGATCGATCCATAACCGATTGTAGTAAAGCGAATCGCTTTTGTTTTGTGCCACTGGTTCAAAGCCGATGATGGCGCCGTCTTCTTTTCTCAACAGCGCAGAAATTTCAACGATGCAACCCGCTACCGGTTTGACGTTAATGCATTCGTCGCACAGGATGCACTTCTCGTCGATGATTTCGAATTTGTAGTGACAAAGATAACAGCGCGAGGCTTCTTGCTTCGCGGTAATCGCGTCGAATCCGGTTTCGACTTCTGCCGTGAGCGTTCGCTTTTGTTTCGCTAACGTCGGCATGAAATGCAATGGAATCGCGTTCATGTCGGCCGTGCGGCCGGTGGATTGCGGCGTCGGGGATTTTGATTGGAGCGCGGGGCCTACGGTAATCGTTTCTTGCAAGCGATCCATCCGCATCAAGAAGCGATCGACTTGTTTCGCGCAGTGTTTGGCATGACCGATGGCGCTGATAAGTGTTGACCCGCCGAGGGCGAAATCACCGGCGGCGAAGAGTTTCTCGTGCGCAGTCGCGAACGATTTGCCGCTGCTGAGCCATTCGTCTTGGTCGACGAGCGTGTTCTTCAAACTCGCGTCGATCCAATCGGTTTGTGGGAATTGTCCGGTGGCGAGGATGATGCTGTCGGCGGCGACTTCAAATTCGCTGCCTGCCACATTGATGGGTTCGCTGCGTTCGCGCGGATTCGCGCGGCCTGACGTTGTTCGGATAAATCGCGCGCCCGATACTCGTTCAGCGTGGCGCAAAAATTCACGCGGCGCGCGGCGCGTTTCGAGCGTGCCGCCCTCGTTGCGAAACTCCTCGATCTCGCCGGGCAATACCACCATGTCTTCAATGCCGCGTCGATAGTAGATCGTGGTATCGGCGCCCAAGCGCAACGCGGTGCGCGCGCAATCCAGCGCCGTGTACCCACCGCCGATGACGATGACTTTGTCGCCGATTTCCTTGCGACCGAATTCGTTCACCTGTAACAAGAATTGCAGTCCGTGTTCGATGCCCGCGAGGTCTGATCCCGGCAAGGGCAGAATATTCGGCCGCAGGGCGCCCGCCGCCATCACGACCGCGTCATAGCCGGCTAACAACGCCGCAAGCGTGACGTCCGTTCCGATCGCCACGCCGCAGCGAATATTTACGCCCAGCACGGTGATTTGCGCGATCTCGCGGTCGATCCATACACGCGGCAAGCGAAACATGGGAATGCCTTGGTTGAGCATGCCGCCGGGCGATGGGTGTTTTTCGAACACGGTGACATCGTGTCCCCACAGCGCCAGTTCCCGCGCGGCGCCGAGGCCCGCGACACCGGCGCCGATGACGGCGATGCGCTTACCTGTGTTTGAAAAAATTGGTTCGAGGATGACCGCCGGTTGAGCCGAAAAATCCGCCGCGGAGCGTTTGGAAAAACAAATCGCGACGGGCTCGCCGTTGCCCGCCCAACCATGGCGGCACGCTTCCTCGCACGGGCGCGAACACACCCGCCCGAGCACGGCGGGGAACACGTTATCGCGCAGGTTGATCGCATAAGCTTTGGCAAATTCGCCGTGGT
>JAYTGZ010000284.1:0-2769 GCA_043733025.1 Pseudomonadota bacterium
TGGCCTAGCGAATCACGCCGCACGGTGACGCGATGAAGTCCGGGTACCTGCACTTGGAGCCGCTGCCAAATCCAGCGGGAAATATTTTCCAAGCTGGGCGTTTCCAATCCCGGGATCTCGTTGAGAAAGTTGTGATCCAGGCTCTCGCGCAATTCCGCGCAGGCTTTTTCCAGGGTTTCAAAGTCGACGATGAAGCCGGTTTCCGCTTGGGGCTCGCCGCGCACGGCGACTTCGACCCGGAATGAGTGGCCGTGCAGCGCGCGATATTTGTGGCCGACGGGCTTGTGCATGAACTGATGGGCCGCGTCAAAATTGAATTCGTAGAATAGTTCGGTCATCACGCGTTTAAAGGAATTTTTAAGGATTCGACAAGTTCATAATTTTTCAGCTAGCCCGCCGCTTCCCCTTGAAGGGGAGGGAGTTTCTCTACGTAATTGTTTGGCGTTTCAACGGATACCTAGTATTTTATGTGTTTGTACGCTGAGCCGCCAGGCTGGGTGGGCGAGACAATAATCGATCGCTTGGCGCGTATTTTTTTCCCGATCAGGACCATCCATCGGCTGCAAAAAATAGTGCTTGAATGGCAGACCTTCGAACCGCTCCGGCATCGCCAGCGCCTGGGGGAAAACCAGCTTCAACTCATCGCCTGACATCACGCTCAAGGCCGCATCGGCTTTCGGGCTGACGCAAATCCAGTCGATGCCGTGCGGCAACGGCAGCGTGCCGTTGGTCTCGATGGCAATTTCGAAATCTTCAGCATGGAGCGCGGCGATCAATTGAGAATCGAGTTGCAACGCCGGTTCACCGCCGGTCAACACGACCAGGCGCTTGGCGTTTGTTTCGCCGCGCCACGCGCGCGCGATGGCGGTCGCCAGCGCGGCCGCGCCGGGAAATTTTCCGCCACCGTCACCATCGGCGCCGACAAAATCCGTATCGCAGAATTGGCATACGGCGCTTGGGCGATCTGCTTCGCGGCCCGACCAGAGATTGCAGCCGGCAAAACGGCAAAACACCGCCGCGCGGCCCATGTTCGCGCCCTCGCCTTGCAGTGTGTAAAAAATTTCCTTGACGGAATAAGTCATGGGTTTACGATGAATTTCTGATAACCGATCTTGCGCAACTCACACGCGGGACACGTCCCACAACCGAATCCCCAGTCATGGCGCTGGCTGCGGTCACCTAAATAACATGTGTGTGTCTCGTGGCGAATAATGTCGAGCAATTCACTCCCGCCCAGCGCTTGCGCCAAACGCCACGTCGCCTCTTTGTCGATCCACATCAGCGGCGTTTCGAGATTGAAGCGTTGCGCCATGCCAAGATTCAAGGTGACTTGCATCGCCTTCACAAAATCGTCGCGGCAATCAGGATAGCCGGAATAATCCGTCTCGCACACGCCCGCCACCAAGGTGCCGATACCGCGCCGGTAGGCGATGGCCGCCGCGACCGTCAGAAACAAAATGTTGCGCCCCGGCACGAAGGTGTTCGGCAAGCCGTTGGCGTTCATCTCGATGGTGACGGCTTGGGTCAAAGCAGTGTCGCTGATCGCTTTGAGCAAATCGAGCCCGATGACTTGATCGTCGCCGAATTTCGCCGCCCATTGCGGAAACGCAGCCTTGATGCGCGAGATCACCGGCGCGCGGCATTGAAGCTCCACGCCATGGCGTTGGCCGTAGTCGAAGCCAACCGTCTCGACGCGCTCAAAGCGCGACAGCGCCCACGCGAGGCAAGTGGTCGAATCCTGACCGCCGGAAAATAGGATGAGTGCGCTGGAATCCATGGGCAAGAATAGCGAACCCTCCAACCGCGCGGCGGCCGGAAGCGTTCAAATCGATAAGGTGAAGCCATGACGAAGTCGCTATTTTACTGCACGACGCCCAGCGTGGCTTCTGAAATATCGACCACGCCAGGAGCCTTATCCAGCTTGCTTTCTGGCGTGACATGCCCGGACAGCCTCGCCCCGCTTGTCTCGCCAGGCTATGCATTTTCGATATTTTTTAGGGTTTGTTGAAAAACATAGCGAGGATGCCTGGATGCGAGGCGCACGCCGCGCAGGAACCGCAATGGTCTCAAATGTACATGAGGATTCCGACTACCGCGCAACGACGTGGCCCTGGCCGTAGGCCAGCCTCCAGACTGGCGCCGCCGTAGTTTTTCAACATCCCCTTAGGGGTTGAAAGCCGTAATCCCCGACCCAATGTGCAGCCCATTCTAAGGAGAGCAGGTTTATGATGGGAGACGAATCCAATCTGCCGGGCGAGGACGACATGCCGGCCGATTCCAACGCCGAGGCGCCCGCCGCCGAGCAAGTGGCGCCCACACTGGAACAACAGCTAGAAGCCGCGCGGGCCAAGGCGGCGGAAAACTACGATCTATTTCTGCGCGCCAAGGCGGACATGGACAACGCCGCCAAGCGCGCCATTGTCGATGTCGGCAACACGCGTAAGTTCGCCGTGGAGAATTTCGCAAACGATCTGTTGGCCGTCAAGGATAGCCTGGAAGCGGCGCTCGCCCACACGGATCCGACGGTGGAGACTTTGCATAGCGGTGTCGAACTCACCCTGAAGCAACTCAATACCGCGTTCGAAAAATCCAAGGTGGTCGAAATCATTCCGCTCGGCGAAAAATTCGATCCGCACAAGCATCAGGCGATCGCCATGCTCGACACCGATGCGCCCGCCAACACCGTGGTCTCGGTGTTGCAAAAGGGCTATTTGCTGCACGAGCGCGTGCTGCGCCCGGCGATGGTGACGGTGGCTAAAGCAAAAGCCG
>JAYTGZ010000285.1:0-3374 GCA_043733025.1 Pseudomonadota bacterium
CGACGGCAACGGCAATGCGTCCTTTACCACCGTGCCCGCCAAGCGCCAGATCACCGTGCAAGATCTCCTGCGACATACATCCGGCTTGACCTATGGCGCGCCACTCAACGACAAGACCACGGTGCAGAAAATGTACAAAGAGGCAGGCATCGGCCTTTCGCCGCCGGGAAACTTGGCGGATTTCGTGCAGACCCTGGCGAAGCTGCCGCTCGCCTACGAGCCTGGCTCGACCTACGAATACAGCTACTCCACTGACGTGCTCGGGCGCGTGGTGGAAGTCGCGAGCGGAAAATCCCTGAATGAATTTTTGCGCGAGCGTATCTTGGTTCCGCTCAAGATGAACGATACTTCGTTTGTCTTACCAAGCGACAAACTCAATCGTCTCGCAGAGCCGCAACCTAATCGAGAAACTGGCGCGAAATTGGCGCTGCTCGATTTCACCAAGCCGACCCGATTCTTCGCCGGCGGCCATGGCTTGGTCTCAACGGCGGGCGATTACTTGCGCTTCTGCCAAATGCTGCTCAACAGCGGTGAGCTGGAGGGCGCGCGGATATTGGGTCCCAGGACGGTGGCCTACATGGCGTCGAACCATGTCGGGCCGAATATCGGTGTGGGCACGGTGTGGAATCCCGGCAATGGCTACGGCTTCGGTTTGGGTTTTGGCGTGCGCAAAGAGCCGGGCCTCGCCGAATGGCCGGGATCCGTCGGTGATTATTTTTGGGGCGGCTACGCCGGAACGTATTTCTGGATCGACCCGAAAGAGCAACTCACCGTGACCTACATGTCCCAAGAAATCAACCGCCGTAATCACTATCGCATTCTGTTGCGCGATTTAGTCTATCAATCCTTAGTCGATTAGGATATTTCCATAGGACTCGACGCGCTGCTGACCGCGTCGGACCACATTTGCGTATTTGGGTTGTAATCTTGCTTCCGATCCTCGCGGCCATGATGGCGCGAGGATCGGAAGCGGAGAATAACGCGCCGCCGGTTTAGTCTTTCAGCACAAACGTCACTTTCAGCGTCACACGGTATTCGCTGATTTTACCTTTGTCGTCGACGACAACTTTTTGGTCCTGGATCCACGCACCTTGAACGTTCTTCAGCGTCTTCGCTGCGCGTGCGATGCCGACGTTGACGGCGTCGTCAAAGCTTTTTTTGGAAGAGGCGATTATTTCAGTGATTCGTGCAACGGACATGATCGTTCCTTTTTATAAAGTTAGAGAGGACTACCGGCAAAAAACCTAACCACGAACTCGTTTGGACGCGGGATCGTATAGTGGCGTGAGATGCAACATAGCGGCGACTCGCTCGCCACTTCCAGTTCGTAACGTACCGATTGTAACCACTCATCACTCGCGCCCTCGGCACGGCGTGCATAGCCACAACCGATGTTCTTGTCCACAGTGTACCCCCATTTAACATGAAGCCTGGTGCTCCAATTGAGTATTGATAGCGAACTATCGTGCCGGCAGCACCACGCCGCGCACGTCACCAAACCCAATGCGATAACCGTCACCCTGGCTCCAGCCCGTCATGATGATTTCGTCGCCGTCTTCGATGAAGGCGCGGGTCATGCCATCGCCCACGGCAACGGGATTTTTTCCGTTCCAACTAATTTCCAACAGACTGCCTAGGGAATCCGGCGTCGTGCCACTGATGGCGCCCGAGCCCATGAGGTCGCCCGGTTGGGTATTGCAACCCGATACCGTGTGATGCGCCAATTGCTGCGCCATGGACCAGTACATGTGTTTGAAGTTTGTGCGACAGATGGTCGTTGCGCCATTCGCGTTCGCGGGCTTCAGCGCGACGTGTAAATCGATATCGTAATTGTTCGCTCCGCTTTGTTGCAGATAAGGCGACGGAGTTGGTTCTTGTGCCGGACCTTTGAGGCGAAACGGTTCCAGCGCATCCATCATGACGATCCACGGCGAGATCGATGTGCTGAAAGTCTTGGCGTTGAACGGGCCGAGCGGCACGTATTCCCATTGCTGAATGTCGCGAGCGCTCCAGTCGTTCATCAGCACCATGCCGAAGATGTGATCTTCGGCGTCGCTGACGGGAATCGGTTCGCCGAGTGCATTGCCTGGTCCGATGATGAACGCCGTTTCGAGCTCGAAATCCAATTTACCGCACGGCGCGAAAATGGGATTCTCTTGATCGGGCAGCTTAAGTTGCCCCATGGGCCGCCGCACCGGCGTGCCGGACACGACCACGGACGATGCGCGGCCGTTATAGCCGATGGGCATGTGCAGCCAGTTCGGCAACAAGGCATTCTTGGCATCGCGGAACAGGGAGCCGACGTTGGTCGCGTGTTCTTTGCAGGAATAAAAATCCGTGTAGCCCGGAATCGTGACCGGCAAATACATACGAGTATCCACCGCCGGAACAACTGCTCGCGTCCTCAGATCAACATTGTCGCGCAACGTGCCATGGTCATGCCGCAGCAAATCGCTGACGCGGCTACGCACGGCGCGCCAAACCGGTTTGCCGATGGCAATGAATTCGTTCAAGCGACTGCGATTGAATGCGTTTTCCAATCCGATCAACCCATCGAACAAGCCCGCCTCTTCAAGCACGGCGAGATCCAGAACCTGATCTCCAATGGCCACACCGGCGCGCGGCGAAGCATCGGACGCCGTGCTAAAAATACCGAACGGCAAATTTTGAATCGGAAAGTGAGACTCGGAGCGATTAGCTGAATCCACCCAGCTCTTCAATTTTGGATCGTGAGTTTTGTTAAGTTTAGACATATTATTTTCTCAGCGGACGGAGGATTGTCTTTTCACTTTTCACCCGTTTTCGAAGGATCAAAACGGCGTGGCAAATCCTGCCAGCATCGATAGTAGTCGCGCTGAAGCTGGGGTGACTCAAGTGCGAAGCGCGTCGGCCGGATCACACAGCGGGTCTCGAACATGAACGCCATGGTGTCCTTGACGCGATGGACTTGGCTCGGATCCGACTGGCTTGCCTTCGCGAAGGTTTCCGCATCGGGACCATGGCCACTCATGCAGTTGTGCAGGCTCGCACCGCCGGGTGAAAAGCCTGTCGCTTTGGCGTCGTACACGCCGTGGATCAAGCCCATGAACTCGCTGGCGATATTGCGGTGGAACCAGGGCGGACGAAAGGTATGTTCCATCGCCAAAATACGCGGCGGGAATACCACGAAGTCGATAGTGTCCACACCAGGTGTATCGCTTTGCGATTGCAGCACCAGGAAAATCGACGGATCGGGATGGTCGAAGCTGACTGAGCCGATGGCGTTGAAGCGGCGTAGATCGTATTTGTACGGCGCGTAGTTGCCGTGCCAGGCGACGACATCCAATGGCGAATGATCGATCGTTGCCGACCATAAATTGCCGCCGAATTTCGCG
>JAYTGZ010000286.1:0-10341 GCA_043733025.1 Pseudomonadota bacterium
TCGCGCAATCCGCTCACCGGTGAAAACAAAGTCTACGGCGAGTACCTTGCGAAAGCGCAGGGGGAAGACGTCGTGTCCGGTTCGCACACGCCGGAGCCATTGGACAGATTGTCGCACCTCATGCCCGCGCTGCATGCTCAATTGCTGAGCGCCGCGGCGACGCTGGAGCACGAAAACGGCGACGTGCAAGACATCGAATTCACCGTCGAGCGCGGCACACTCTATCTGCTGCAGTCGCGCGCCGCGAATCGTTCGCCTCAAGCTGCCGTGCGTATCGCCGTCGACAAAGTGGCCACTCGGCAATGGTGCGTGGAACAGGCATTGGCGCGGGTCTCCGCCGAGCAGGTGCGAGCGTTACTGCGTCCGCGACTCGCCAATGACGCGGACTTATCTCGTGCGCAGGCGATCGCACAGGGCGAGGCGGCGAGCCCCGGTGTGGGCGTGGGGGTGGTAGCGACAAGTGCCGATGAAGCGGAGATCCTGGCGGGCCAGGGTCAGCACGTGATATTGGTGCGGCCCACCACCAGTCCCGAAGATGTCCACGGCATGCTGGTGGCGGAGGGCGTCGTCACCGAGCGTGGCGGTTCCACCAGCCACGCCGCCGTGGTGAGCCGGCAACTGGGCGTGCCGTGCGTGGTGGGATGCGGCGATGGCGCGCTGTCCGATCTGGCTGGACGAACGGTGACGGTGGATGGTTCCCGCGGGAAAGTCTATTTGGGCGCGCTGCGGGTCGAGCATCCCGATGAGGATGGCGATCCTGATCTCATGCAACTGCGTGCCTGGGCTGCGGCGCGTTCGCCCATTCGGGTGTTACGGGTTGGTCATGAGCTTCCGGCGGGCGCGACAGATCTCGATGCCCTGGCGGGTGGCGATGACGTCGCGAATATTCGCGAACTCTTACGCGGTGCGCGGGGCGCCGCCGGCTCAGTCTTGAATACCGACGAGGGTGTTCGCGCCGCGCTTGACGCGGGTGTCGAATTTATCGTGGTTCGGCGCGAGTTGCCGGCGCTGTTAGCGGTGTGTGCGGCCAACGCGGAACGTTTAGTCTAGGGAGCCTCGATGGCAGTAAGTAAAGAAGACATAAGAAACCTGATCAAGATTTTCGAGCAGTCGGACTGGCAAGAGATGCGCTTGGAAGTCGACGGGCTCAAGCTCCTGGTGTCCAAATCCGGTGAGGCGCCGCGCGCCGCGTCTGCGCCGCTGGCTGCACCCGCCGCGACTCCACCAGCCGTACTGGCGCCCAGCGCGCCGGTGATTGCCGCGCCGGCGCCGTTGATGCTGGCCGCGAATCAAACCGTAATCAAGGCGCCCAATCTCGGCACGTTCTGGCGACAGCCGAAGCCCGGCGCGCCGGCCTATATCGAGATCGGCCAGACCATAGACGAAGACACGACCGTATGCCTGATCGAGGTCATGAAATTGTTCACGCCGGTGAAGCCGGGCATGCGCGGCAAGATCGTGCGATGTCTAGCGGAAGATGGCCAGATGGTGGAATACGACATGCCGTTATTCGTGGTCGAATTGAGCTAACCGCGGCGCAATTTTCATGGCTCAACTCAAGCGAGTTCTGGTGGCCAATCGCGGCGAGATCGCCGTGCGGGTGATCCACGCTTGCGAGGCGCTAGGTATCGAGACCGTGCTCGCCATGTCCGCGGCGGATCGCGATACCCTGGGCGCGCAGCTTGCGACCCGCGCGGTCTGCATCGGCCCCGCACCCTCGGCGCAAAGTTATCTGAATGCCAACCTCATCGCGCAAGCCGCACTGAGTACCGGTTGCGACGCCATTCATCCCGGCTATGGATTTTTGTCGGAGAAGTATGAGCTCGCAAAGGTGTGCGAAGACCACAAGATCGTTTTCGTCGGCCCAACGGCTGAGTCGCTCCGCAAGGTAGGGGACAAGCTGATCGCGCGTAACATGGCGGCGGAGGCGGGTGTGCCCATCGTGCCCGGCTCGGGACGGGTGGAGAGTGCGGAACACGCGGCGCAGACGGCGGAGAACATTGGCTATCCGGTCATGCTCAAAGCGGCGGCGGGCGGCGGCGGGCGCGGCGTATTCGTCGCGGCGAATCCGGCGGAGATCCACACTTCTTTCGAACGTGCTGCGACGGAAGCGCGCGCGGCATTCGGTGATGGTTCGCTTTACATGGAGCGTTTTATCGCCAATGCGCGCCATATCGAAGTCCAAGTTTTGGGCGATACTCATGGCAATGCCGTTCATCTGGGTGAGCGCGATTGCTCCATCCAGCGCCGCTATCAAAAAGTCATCGAAGAAGGTCCGGCGACGATTTTGACGCCGGCGATCCGCGCACGTTTGTACGATGCGGCGCTGCGTTTGGTGAAGCATCTGAACTACAGAAACGCCGGCACTGTGGAATTTTTATACGACGCTGATCGTCAGCAATTTTTCTTCATCGAAATGAATGCCCGCGTGCAAGTGGAACATCCGGTCAGCGAATTAATCACCGGTGTGGACATCGTGCAGGAACAGTTGCGCATCGCGGCCGGTCAACCATTGTCGGTAAAACAAGAGGCCATCAAGGTCACCGGCCACGCCATTGAATGCCGTATCAATGCGGAATCGCCGGAAAACAATTTTATGCCGCGGCCCGGCCGCATAAACCATTGGCAGGCGCCGCGGGGCGAGGGTATTCGATTGGATAGCCATTGTTATTCCGGTTACTTGGTGCCGCCTTACTACGATTCCATGATCGCAAAACTCCTGGTGCTCGGCGCCGATCGCCCGGCGGCGATACGTCGCATGGGCGATGCGCTCGATCAGTTTCGCGTCGAGGGCATCGCCACCAATATCGAATTTCACAAAGCTGTTCTGGCCGATGAGGAATACGTGACCGGCCGCGTCAATACCAAATGGCTGGAGAATGGCTTCCTGCCTCGGTTTCAGAAGAGGGTTCAGTGATGGCCAAAGTCGAGGTCATCGATCAAACCATGCGCGACGGGCAGCAAAGCCTGTGGGGCATGCAGATGCAGGCGGGCATGGCCTTGCCGGTTACGCCGCTCATAGACAAGGTGGGCTACGACGTGGTCGATCTGGTCGGTAGTTCCATGTTCGAGATCATGGTCAGGAATTTCGCCGAAGATCCCTGGGACGGATTGGATCTCATCACGCAGTCCATGCCCAATAGCCGCATCCGCGCGGGGCTGCGCAACACCGGCATCATTTCCATGTCGGTTACGCCGGAAGTATTGATGGATCTGTGGGTTGAGCGCCTCGCTGCTCACGGCGTGCGCAGCTTCTGGATCTACGACGTGTTGCATTGGAACGTGGACAAGACCCACCGCTTAGCGAAGGTCGCGAAAAAATTCGACGCGGAAGTGGTCGCCGCGTTGATGTACACGGTAAGTCCGGTTCACACCGACGAGTTCTATGCGAATAAGGCCCATCTTCTTGCCGATAGCCCGGATGTGGATCGGCTTATCATTTACGACACCGCGGGCGTGCTGACGGCGGAAAGGGCGCGCACGCTCATTCCGGTCATTCAAAAAAACTGCAACGGCAAGGTGCTGGAAATACATTGCCACAACGTGGTCGGCATCGCGCCGATCACCTACCTTGAAGCGGTTAAGCTTGGCGTTAACATTATTCATACCTGCAGCCGGCCGCTGGCGAACGGCCCGTCGCTGCCATCGGTGGAGATGACGCTGCGAAATTTGACACTGGCCGGCCATGAGCATCGTCTCGATGAATCGTTACTGAAGCCCATCGCCGATCATTTCGAGCAGGTCGCGCGCACGGCGGGCTATGCGCTCGGTGTGCCGAATGAATACGACCTGTGGGTATTCGAACATCAAGTTCCCGGCGGCATGACCGGCACGCTGAAGAATCAGTTGGGGCAGTATGAAATGGCCCATCGTCTCGATGACGTGTTGCATGAGGTCGCCAATGTGCGCCGCGATCTCGGTTATCCCGGCATGGCGACGCCGTTCTCGCAATTGGTGGGGGTGCTGGCGGTGATGAATGTAGTGACCGGCAAACGCTATTCGGTCATTCCCGATGAAGTCATCCAATACGCCTGCGGCCATTACGGCCAACCCGTCGCACCGATCGACGGCAATACCATGGATAAGATCATGAGCGCGCCGCGAGCCAAGGAAATTAAGGCCTCGCCGCCGCCGCAGCCGAGTTTGAAGGAATTGCGACAACAGTTCGGCAATGTGTCCGACGATGAGTTGCTCCTGCGCTATCTGATCGCGGCGCCGTTCATCGAAAAAATGAAACAAGCCGGGCCGGTGCGGCGCGATTATCCGGTATTGAAGTCGCCGCAATTGGAAGAAGCGCGGCTGTTGATGAGCCAATCGTCAGCACGTTATTTACAAATCAAAGATACCGGCCTTGCTCTTACCCTGAGCCGTTAACGACCATGGCCCATATCGAAATCATCGACCAAACTCTCCGCGACGGCCAACAAAGCCTGTGGGGGATGCGTATGCAGGCGGGCATGGCATTGCCGGTCACGCCGCTCATCGACAAGGCCGGGTATGCCGTCGTCGACTACGTCGGCAGTTCGATGTTCGAAGTCATGGTGCGCCACGCGCGCGAGAATCCATGGGAAGGCTTGGACTTGATCGTGCAGTCCATGCCCCATGTGCGAGTGCGCGCGGGCATGCGCTGCCACGGCATCATCACCATGTCGGTGACGCCCAACGCCTTGATGGATTTGTGGGTGCGACGCCTGTGCGAGCACGGCGTGCAAAGTTTTTGGATACACGATCCGCTGCATTGCAATTTCGATAACCTGTTGCGGCTCGCGAAGGTGGCGAAGGAATACGGCGTCGAGGTGGTGTTGTCGCTGATGTATTCCGTCAGTCCGGTACACACCGATACGTTCTATGCGGAACGTGCGGCGAAGCTATCGGCCGATGCTAATGTAGACCGGATCATTCTTTACGACATGGGCGGCATCCTTACGCCCGAGCGGGTGAAGACTTTAGTTCCCGCTATCAAGCCTCACACTCACGGTAAGCCGATCGAGGTTCATTCCCACAACGTTACGGGCCTGGCGCCGCTGGTGTACCTGGAGGCGATCAAGCAGGGCTTGAATATCATCCACACTTGCTCGCGGCCGCTGGCCAATGGCTCATCGCTGCCGTCCATCGAAGTCATGCTGCGCAACCTCGCCTTGGCGGGTCATACTACCGAGATCGATTCCTCATTGCTCGAACCCATCGCGACCCACTTCGAGCGCGTGGCGCGAACGGCAGGTTTTCCGCTTGGTGTGCCGAACGAGTACGACCTGTGGACGTACGAGCATCAGGTGCCGGGCGGCATGACCGGAACGCTGAAGAACCAGTTGGCGCAACACGGCATGTCTGATCGCCTGGACGATGTCCTGCGCGAAACCGCGAAAGTGAGGCGCGAACTAGGTTACCCGCCCATGGCGACGCCGTTCTCGCAGTTAGTGGGAACGCTCGCGGTGATGCACATCGTGACGGGTAAGCGCTATGCGTCGATTCCCGATGAGGTTATTCAATACGCCTATGGTTACTATGGCGCGCCGTCTGTACCGATCGATCCTAACGTAATGGACAAGATCGCCAGCCATCCGCGCGCGAAAGACATCCGCGGCGCCGAGCCGCCGCAGCCGACGCTGGAAGAGATACGCAAGCAGTACGGTAATGTCAGCGACGATGAGTTGATCCTGCGATTTCTGGTGGCGTCGAATCACATCGACGCGATGAAGGCGGCGGGCCCGGTGCGGCGTGATTATCCGGTTCTCGCTTCGCCGGAACTGGAGCGAGTTAGAGAGTTGATGACGGTGCGCACGGCGCGAATGCTGGAGCTTGAGAGTGAAGGTTTGTCCGTGAGCTTACGGCGATGATAGCGCAAAGCAACACTCCCTCCTTTTCTAGTGGCAGTATTTGTACTTATGCTACTAGAAAAGGGGTGGGTGGCATCGTGGAGATTTAAATGGCGCACATCGAATTCATCGACCAAACCCTCCGGGACGGCCAACAAAGTCTGTGGGGGATGCGCATGCAGGCGGGCATGGCACTGCCCGTTACAGACATTATCGATCGCGTCGGCTATCGCGTGGTGGACTGCACCGGCAGTTCCATGTTCGAAGTGCTGATTAAGTATTGCCGCGAAGATCCGTGGGCGGGGCTGGATCTGATCACCGCTTCCATGCCGAACAGCCGCGTGCGCGCCGGGATGCGCAGCAACGCTTGCGTCACCTTTGCCATTACGCCCGACGCGGTGATGGATTTGTGGGTGCGGCGTTTATGCGCCCACGGCATTCGCAGTTTTTGGATCTACGATGTGTTGTTCAACATCGACAAGATGCATCGACTTGCCAAGGTCGCGAAAGAGGCGGGCGCGGAAGTCGCCGGCGCGATCAATTTCAGCGCCAGTCCCGTCACGTCAGACGAATACTATGGCGCACGCGCGGCGGAACTCGCGGCGAGCGCCGATATCGATACGCTGTTGATCTACGATACCGCAGGCTGTCTGCGGCCCGAACGCGTGGCGGGTTTGGTGGCGGCGATCCGCGCCAACTCCCGCAGCAAACCGATCGAGATCCATTCTCACAACACGGTCAATATGTCGGCGTTGACCTACCTGGAAGCAATCAAACACGGCGTGAACATCGTCCACACCGCTGCACGGCCCCTTGCCAATGGCCCGTCCATGCCGTCGACGGAAATCATGCTGCGCAATATCGAGTTGCTTGGTCATACCCACGGCATCGACAAAGGCAAGCTCGAACAAGTGTCGGATCATTTCACCCGGTTGGCGCGAACCCATAACTTGCCCATCGGTGTGCCGAGCGAATTCGATCTTTTTGCTTATGAGTACCAAATTCCCGGCGGCATGATGGGAACATTCAAGAATCAACTGGTGCAACACAACATGCCGGACCGGCTCGACGATGTGCTGCGCGAGACTGCGGTGGTGCGCAAGGAACTCGGCTATCCGGGCATGATGACGCCATTCTCGCAGTTAGTTGGCACGCTGGCCGTATTGAACGTTGTCACTGGAAAACGTTACGCGGTGATTCCCGACGAAGTGATTCAATACGCCCTCGAGCGCTATGGCAAACCCGTGGCGCCCATCGATGCCGAAGTGATGGATAAAATCGCCAACGCACCACGCTACAAAGACATCGCCGCCCATCCGCCGGAGCAATTGACGCTTGCCGATCTGCGCCGTGTGCATGGCGATATCGACGACGACGAATTGTTGCTGCGTGCCGTCGTGCCCATCCACGATATCGAGGCGATGCGCGCTGCCGGGCCTATCAAGCTGGACTTTCCGGCGCTGTCGTCGCCGGAATTGGATTTCGTTCGTGAACTTAGCCAACTGACGCAATCGCGCTTGTTGCACATGGAAAGCGCTGGGCTCAGCGTTACTTTGGTGCGCTAATCATGTCCGCTGCCTTCATTGTGGACGTGGTCCGCAGCCCCTTCGGCAAAGGGCGGGAAAGTGGCGCGTTGGCACATCTGCATCCGATCGATTTGTTCGCCCAAGTGTTACAAGGATTGATCCGGCGAACGGACGTCGACCCGGCGTTAATCGAAGATCTGATTGCCGGATGCGTCATTCAGTTCGGCGAACAATCGTCCAATGTCGCACGCCAGGCGTGGCTCGCAGCCGGTTTTCCCGCCACCACCCCGGGCGTGACGCTGGATCGCAAATGCGGCTCCGCGCAGCAAGCCATGGACTTCGCCGCGCAAGGCGTGATGGCGGGCGCCTATGATTTGGTCATCGCCGGCGGGGTCGAAATGATGGGTCGCGTAACCATGGGCTCCAATCGCCAGGGCCATGATTACCGCGGGCCGATGTTCGATCGGCGTTATCCAGAAGGGATGGTGCATCAAGGTATTTCCGCCGAACTGATCGCGGCCCAGTGGAATTTGTCGCGCGAGGAAATGGATCGTTACGCGCTGAGGTCCCATCAGCGCGCCGCGCAAGCCGAACAACGTGGAGATCTAGCGCGACAGATCGTTGCCATCGATGTACCGACGGAAGTGGGCGCCGCGCAGCGGGTCGCGCGCGATGAAGGTATCCGGCCCGATGCTTCGCTGGAGAAACTCGCGAGCTTGATGCCTGCTTTTCAAAGCGACGCGATGGCCGTGCGATTTCCGCAGATACGATGGTCCGTCACGGCGGGCAATTCCTCGCAAGTGACTGACGGCGCGACGGCGATGTTGATTGCATCGGAGCACATGTTGAAGCGTTTCAACCTTAAGCCTCGTGCCGTCGTCCGGCACTTCGCCGTCGCCGGTGACGATCCCATCATGATGTTGAGTGGCGTAATTCCCGCCACGCGAAGAGTATTGGCGCGGGCCGGGTTGATGATGTCTGATATCGATGCGTTCGAAGTAAACGAAGCGTTCGCGTCCGTGGTGCTCGCGTGGGCTAAAGAGTTGGATGCCGATATGGACGACGTAAACATCAATGGCGGCGCGATCGCTCTCGGTCATCCCGTGGGCGCGTCGGGTGGGCGATTGACCGCGGCATTGCTCGATGCGTTGGAACAACGCAACGGCCGCTATGGATTACAGACCATGTGCGAGAGCGGCGGGATGGCGAATGCGACGATTATTGAACGAATCGGGTGAATCGAAACACCTAGGTTAGGCGGCGAGATTGTGGCCGCCGTTCACGAAGATCACCTGACCTTGAATCATCTCCGCCGCGGGGCTGGCGAGGAATTCGACCAAGCCGACGTAGTCATCGTGTTGCACCGAACGGCCGCTGGGATTTTGCTCGGCGGCGGATTTGAGGACTTTGTCGGTATCAGCGCCGAACACTGCCCGTAGCGCATCGGTATCGACGGCGCCAGGCGCGATAGCGTTGATGCGAATGCCGCGCGGCGCGAGTTCGACGGCGAGGTAGCGCAGTAGGCTTTCGGCAAGTGCTTTGCCGACGCCGACGGCGGCGTAGTTTTTGATCACCGTGCGGCCGCCACGGCTGGAAAGAAAGAACACGGTGCTGCCGCGTTTGAGCAAAGGCAACGCGGCTTGCACGAGGTAGAGTAGGGCGGTGCCGTTGAGGTTCACAGCGCGGGTGAAATCGTCTGGGTCCACTTGCAATGTTGGCGCCGCGATGACGCGCACGGCGCAGTGCACCAATTGATCGAGTTGGTCGACTTTGGCGTTGACTCGGTCGAGGACTGTATTACTGCCCAACGGCGTGCTGACGTCGCCGCGAATCAGAAGGCAGCGCGCGCCGAGTTGTTCGATTTCTAGTTGCGCTATCGCGGCGCTGGCGTCATCGTTGTGATAGTTGAGAAACACATCGGTATTGGGTTTGGCAAAACGTTTGGCGATGGCGAAGCCGATGCCCTTGATACCGCCGGTGACGAGGATGGACATGGTGTTTCCGAGAACGATTGACGATGTGGCATGTTAGGCAGAGTTGACGGGTGCGTCAACGTGCGAGGAAAGTCCAGATTCACTAATGAGCCTTACGTTACTCGTGACAACCTGCCATTGGATAGCCTGTTGCCCTCACCCTTATCCCTCTCCCAGGGGGAGAGGGAAATGTATCCCTTCTCCCTGTGGGAGAAGGGTGGGGATGAGGGAGCAGCGTGTCACGAATCGCAAAACTCAATTACGAATTGGAATTACACTAGGCATGAAATTTTCTGCAAGACAATCCACTACGAGGGCATCATGGATTTCGAATACTCCGCGAAAGTAAAAGATCTGGAACAGCGCGTGCGTGCCTTTATGGATGCGCATGTTTATCCCAATGAACTCAACATCCAGGCCGAGGTCAACAAGCATCGCTGGCGACAGCCGCCGTTGATGGAAGATCTGAAAAAGACTGCAAAAGCGGCGGGCCTGTGGAATTTATTCCTACCGGAAAGCAAATACGGCGCGGGTCTCACCAACTTGGAATACGCACCGCTATGCGAAATCATGGGCCGTTCGCCGTTCGCGCCGGAAGTGTTTAACTGTTCCGCGCCGGACACGGGCAACATGGAAGTTATCTCCCGCTATGGCACGCCGGAGCAGCAGAAGGAATGGTTGGCGCCGCTGCTGGAAGGCGCGATTCGCTCGGCCTTCGCCATGACCGAGCCCGCGGTCGCCTCGAGTGACGCGACCAACATCGAGGCGCGCATCGAGCGTGATGGCAACGAATACGTCATCAACGGCCGCAAGTGGTGGACCTCCGGTGCGCCGCATCCTCATTGCAAGATTCTGATCTTGATGGGCAAGACCGATCCCGCCAACCCAAATCGCCATCAGCAGCAATCCATGATCCTCGTTCCGCTTGAAACCAAGGGCGTCACCATCGAGCGTATCCTGCCGGTATTCGGTTTCGACGAAGCGCCCCATGGTCACGCGCAAGTGTTGTTCGAGAACGTGCGCGTG
>JAYTGZ010000287.1:0-2092 GCA_043733025.1 Pseudomonadota bacterium
TTTGTTTTTCTCTCAAGTAGCGCTCGCCGCCAGCGGTTGCCTTATGCCATCGAGCGAACTCACCCAGGTCCTGAGTCAGGCGAAACATACTTGCTGTGACGAGTCTGGAGTGAACTCGAATCTTTGCATTGCGCACTGCACCGCGAATTCCCAGACCCACGATCAGTACAGCTTTACCGTGCAAGCAGTTCCTCCAGCGACGGGTCGGTTCATGGTCGTGCCGGCTATAGACCGGCCTACGATCGTGGCTACACCACAATCGGTGCTGCCGTGTGCGGCAACTCCTCCCATTCCCATTCTTTTCTGCTCTTTCCTGATTTAGCCCTCCGCCCGCTCTAAACGGACTGTCTTCGCAGCCCGTGATTCGCTTTGCGGAGGTGTTGGTGTTTGCTAACGATTGTTGTGTAGTTCATGTCGCCTTGTTTGCGGGTCGGCCCAGCGTTCAATATCGGCGATTTGAACCTGGCGCGAAGCCGCTTGAGACGCGTGATCGGGTTGTTTGGTGTGGACCGATTCAGCGCGGTAAGCATTTCTTGGATTGCTCTCACCGCTGGCCTCACAGATTAGCAGGGAGGCGCATGATGATTGGCGCCTACCGAACCGCGTTATTGTGCGTCCTGCTTACCCTAGTAAGCTGCGCGAGTCCCCCACGCAATGCCGACGAGCACGTCGTCGTCCCGCCCAGCACGGCGCCCATCGAACTGGAGCGTTCCTCCCGCTCCACGGTGGCCTTGGTGCTGGGCGGTGGCGCGTTACGCGGGTTTGCCCATGTGGGCGTCATCAAAGTGCTGGAAGAGCATGGGATACGCCCCGACTTGATCGTCGGCGTCAGCGCGGGCAGTTTCGTGGGCGCGCTGTATGCCGCCGGTTATCAAGCGGACGATCTGAAGCGGCTCGCGCTCGGGGTGGAACGCGGGGAGTTAGTCGATTATTCACTCGGGTGGTTCGGACTGATCAAAGGGCAAGCGCTGCAAGAATACGTTAATGAACACCTGAATCGCCGTCCTATCGAAGCTCTGCAGATCCCCCTTGCCGTTGTCGCCACCGATTTCCAGACGGGCCAGTTCAACGTCTTTAATCGCGGCGACGCCGGAATGGCGGTCCGCGCTTCGAGCAGCATCCCAGGCTGGTTTCATCCTGTCGTCATCGACGGGCGCCGGTACGTCGACGGCAGCCTCGTGAGTCCGATTCCGGTGTGTGTCGCGCGCCACATGGGAGCCGCTTTCGTGATCGCGGTTGACGTCTCGTACGCGCCGGAACAGACCTCGATCAGCAATCCGCTCAACATCCCGTTCCAAACCATGCACATCATGGCGCAAGCGCTTAGCGCGCACCAGATCAAAGCTGCCGATGTGGCCATTCGACCGAAAATTTCGGGCGATGTGAGTTTCGACAATAAGCAAGCACTGATTCGAGCCGGCGAAGTGGCTGCAATCGGAGCATTGGCGGAGATCAAGACGCTGTTGGCAGTCGGAAAGCAATTGCCCAGTCAGGAATTCGCGAGCGTCTGTCCGCCGATGAATGGGCGGATCACACCACGTTAAGAATTATTTTCAAGAGGAGATCGCATGGGACCAAACAGAGAACTTGCCATTAAACGCTACCGGAAACATGCGAATGGCTACGACGCGACTACGCATCGCATGGAGCCGGTGCGCAAGCAAGTGATCGAAGCTTTGCGAGCGCATCGTGGCGACACCGTGCTCGATGTCGCTTGCGGCACGGGAAAGAGCTTCGCGCTCATCCAAGAGGCTATTGGGGATACGGGCCATCTCGTCGCGATCGATCAAAGCCCGGACATGCTCGCGGTCGCGCGGCAACGAATAGATGTAGCCGACTGGCGCAACGTCACATTAATCGAAGCCTCGATGGAGCAAGCGCCGATTCCCGCCGACATCGACGCGGTCCTATTTTGCTACACCCACGACGTGCTGCGCTCGCGCGCGGCGCTGGAGAACATCTTCCGGCACGCCAAGTCCGGCGCTCGAATTGCCGTCACCGGCACGAAACTGCTGCCTTGGTGGGTTGGGTTTCTCAATCCGGTGGTGCTGATTCGAAGCTATCCCTACTTGACTACGTTCGATGGTTTGGC
>JAYTGZ010000288.1:0-2381 GCA_043733025.1 Pseudomonadota bacterium
CGCATGCGGCACAAGTTGCGCGCGGCGATGGGCGAACGGGAGGCCGATACCGGCTCACCGATCTGATCGAACTCGATGAGGCGCTGGGGGCAGGCCGGCGCAGTGGAGGAAAGCGCGGGGAGCACGCCGGATTCGTGATCATCGAGGTGACCCGAGCGTGCGTCTTGACCGTCAAGGGCTTCGTAGATCGCCACATCGCTCCCAATCAATTCGTGCGCAGCGACGCCGCTGGACGCGCTCGAGAGTGTGGGTCAGACCCAGCATCATGCGCCAGGGTGACGCCGCCGGCGAAGGCCGGCGAGTGGCTGCCCGGGCTGCATGTCGTGATCAGCAACCTCAAGGCGTTCTTGTTGCGGACTTTCCTTGGCGTCTCCCCCGCGTATCTGTAGGCGTATGTCAACGAGTTCTGCTATCGCTTCAACCGCCCGCAGTGGGAAGCACAACTGCCGCGCCGGCTGCTCAACATCTGTGTCGCTCACACGCCCCTAAATTGGGCTAAGAATAGTTAAGAGGTATGATTCGCTATGACAAATCGACCGCAAATTTCTTTACGAACGACAGCAATTTTCGAAGTAGGTACTCGTAACTTACCTATGGCGTTGGGGCGACGTATATTTTTTTTATGCTGAATATTTCATAATTTGAATGACGATTTCGATCTTACTTTTTTAACCACTGAGAGGAATAAGCAAATGAAATGTACCGCAACCCTGTCCCTGAACTTCGCGTTGTCCGCATCCGGCTCCCGTACAGCACACGTGAGATCGACGCGCAATAAAGGAATCACGGTATGAACCAGTCACAGCATCGCTCGCCGCAGGAAGTCCTGGATGGCCACCTTCGCGAAAGCCAAGACGGATCGATCAAGGACGACCTCGCTCGCAACTATTCGGAAGACCTTGTCGTCCTGACCGGTCGCGGCGTTTACCGCGGCCACGATGGTCTCCGGCAACTCGCCGAGCTCCTCCGCAATGAGTTCCCTGAAGCCACCTTCGAATACCGCACCCGGCTTGTTGAAGGAGAAATGGGCTTTCTCGAGTGGAGCGGGCGGTCGGCGAGTACTCAGGTGGACGACGGCGCCGACAGCTATCTGATCCGAGACGGACGCATCGTCGCGCAGACCATCCACTACACGGTGAAGTCCTTGTAGCAGGCGCAAGCCGTCAATTGCCAGGCCGACTGAGCTGTGAGCAGCCCATTGAGCGATACCCTGTAGTGCCTTGGATATTAAGTTGCTTTTTGCACATCGGCGGATGCCCGCCCTACGCTCATGACGGCGTCGAAGAAAATTCGCGGTCGGCCGCGCAGCGAGTTGTAGAAGATCGCCGTGACGCTAAATACCATCGCGGCCATGGCCCAGATAGGATAGACCAATCCCGTTGCCGCCAAGGGCACGCCGATGCCGTTGAACAGCACGGCTAGCCCGATGTTTTGCACCATCTTGCGGTAGCTCCAGCGGCTGATCTCGCGGGCCTCAATAACCGCGGCGAGTTGGTTATTCAGTATGATGATGTCGGCGGATTCGATGGCGATGTCCGTACCGCCACCCATCGCGATCCCCACATTGGCTTGCATCAACGAGGGTGCATCATTGATGCCGTCGCCCACCATGGCGACGTTGTGGCCCGCGTGTTGCAAGGCGCGGATAAGCGCCGCCTTTTCCTGCGGCAGAAGCTCCGCATGCACATTTTCGATACCGGCTTCGGCGGCGATATGGCGTGCCGCGCGGGCGTTGTCACCGCTGACCAGCAACGTTTGAACACCGTCGCGGTGCAGCGCTGCAATCGCGTCACGCGCGCCGGCACGCAGCTTGTCGCCGAAGGCCAGCAACCCAAGCATCTGTTGGTTGCGCGCCACCACGACGACGGTGTGCCCTGCTGCTTCCAGTTCGCTGATCCGGTCTCGCAGCGTATTGACTTGTACGCCGCTCTCGGCAAGGAAGCGCGCGCTGCCGACAAGTATCTTCTCGCCGGACTGCGTCGCGCGTACGCCAAGGCCCGGAACCGCTTCAAAACTGTCCAGTTCCGGCGGCACAATGTTTCTTTCAAACGCGGCCGCCATCACGGCTTTTGCCAGCGGATGTTCGGAAGCGGCCTCGGCAGCGGCAGCGGCGCCGATCAATTCACTCTCCGACCCCTGCACAGCGAGCAGCTCGCGCAACGTAGGTTTGCCTTCCGTCAGGGTTCCTGTCTTGTCGAATAACACATGGGTCGCGAGACGAAAACCCTGGAAAGCCTCCCCCGTGCGCATCAGGATGCCGCGCTCTGCGGCCTCCCCGGCGCCGCGCACAATGGACAGTGGCGCCGCAATTCCCAAGGCGCAGGGATAGCCCATCACCAGGATCGTGAGGCCGGCGATCAAGGCGCGGTCGGTGTCAGGGC
>JAYTGZ010000289.1:0-8684 GCA_043733025.1 Pseudomonadota bacterium
ACGATCCGCTTGGGGGCGGGAGTTACGCAAACAGATTCGAATAGTCAGTGCTTAATAATCGGGGAAAGTATGGGTCTTCATAACATCAAATCAACATTATTGGGAATCGCTCTTGCGGTGGCGTCGCTGGCGTCTCATGCCGCTTACGATTACGATTTGCCCGTTCCGGGAACGCAGCTCACCCGCGATATCTACGACTTGCACGTGCTCATTATGTGGGTGTGTGTAGTGATCTTTGTCGTCGTGTTCGGCGCGATGGTGCTGTCGATTTTCAAGCATCGCAAGTCCGTCGGCCACAAAGCGGCGCATTTCCACGAGAACACAACGGTCGAGATTTTGTGGACCATCATCCCATTCCTGATTCTTGCCGGGATGGCCTATCCCGCCACGAAATCCGTTCTGGACATGAAGGGCACGACCAGCCCTGACATGACGATCAAGGCGACCGGTTATCAATGGCGTTGGGAATACGACTATCTGGCGGACGGCGTGAAGTTCGTCAGCGTGCTGGCGACGCCGTACGAGCAAGTCATGAACCAAGCGGAGAAGGGCGAGCATTATTTGCAAGAAGTAACGAACCCCATGGTAGTCCCGGTCGGTAAGAAGATTCGCGTGGTGATTACCTCCGGCGACGTAATCCATGGCTTTTACGTCCCCCAACTGGGCGTCAATCAGTATGGGATCCCAGGGTTTATTAAGGATGCGTGGTTCAAAATCGACCAGCCGGGCACCTATCGCGGCTATTGCAGCCAAATTTGCGGCAAGGAACATGCCTATATGCCCATCGTGGTCGAAGCAAAATCGGAAGCTGACTACGCCGAATGGATGCATAAGCAAAAGGTGGCGTTACAACCCGCGCCCGCAGCCGTAGCCGCACCCGCCGCGGAAGCCCAGCCGGCAGCACCGGCGGCCGAAACCAAACAGTAATATCGATTGTTGACGGGTTAACACCTAAACAGATTACGGAGAAGAGTTATGGCAACGTCCCATGCCCACGATCACGGTCACGATGATCACCATCACGCCCCTACTGGATTAATGCGCTGGGTCAAGACGACCAATCACAAAGATATCGGAACGCTGTATCTGTGGTTTGCGCTGACGATGTTCTTTGCCGGCGGCTTGTTAGCGATGGGTATCCGCGCGGAATTGTTGAAGCCGGGTATTCAGTTGCTGCAACCCGAACTGTTCAATTCTTTCACCACCATTCACGCGCTGGTGATGATTTTCGGTGCGATCATGCCGGCCTTCGTCGGCTTCGCCAACTGGCAAGTACCGCTGATGATCGGCGCGCCGGACATGGCTTTTGCCCGCATGAATAACTGGAGCTTCTGGTTGTTGCCGCCCGCGGCGATTTTGTTGTTCAGCTCCTTCTTCGTTCCCGGCGGCGCGGCGGCGAGTGGCTGGACGCTTTATCCGCCCCTCTCGATTCAAGGCGGTATGTCAACCGACATGACCATTTTGGCGATTCACATCATGGGCGCGTCGTCGATCATGGGATCCATCAACATCATCACCACCATCCTCAACATGCGTGCGCCCACCATGCCGCTGATGAAGATGCCGCTGTTTGTGTGGACTTGGCTGATCACGGCCTATCTGTTGATCGCGGTGATGCCGGTGTTGGCCGGCGCCGTAACGATGTTGTTGACGGACCGCCATTTCGGCACTCACTTTTTCAACGCGGCCGGCGGTGGCGACCCGACCATGTTTTTGCACATCTTCTGGTTCTTCGGCCATCCCGAGGTGTACATCATGATTCTGCCGGCCTTCGGCATCGTGTCGCAGATCATCCCGACCTTCGCCCGTAAGCCGCTGTTCGGTTATGCGTCCATGGTATATGCGACCGCATCCATCGCGATCTTGTCGTTCATCGTCTGGGGCCACCACATGTTCACGGTGGGCATGCCAGCGGCGGGTAATCTGTTCTTTATGTATGCTACCCTGTTGATCGCGGTGCCCACCGGCGTGAAAGTGTTTAACTGGATTGCGACCATGTGGAAGGGTTCGATGACCTTCGAAACGCCGATGCTGTTCGCAGTCGGTTTCGTGTTCTTGTTCACCATCGGCGGATTTAGCGGCCTGGTGTTGGCGATTACGCCGGTCGACATCGTCCTCCACAATACCTATTATGTGGTGGCCCATTTCCACTATGTGTTGTTCTCGGGCGCGGCGATGGCGATCATGGGCGGCGTTTACTACTGGCTGCCGAAATGGACCGGCCACATGTATGACGAAACCCTGGGCAAATGGCACTTCTGGCTCACCTCGATTTTCTTCAATCTTTGCTTCTTCCCGCAGCATTTCTTGGGACTGGCGGGAATGCAGCGCCGCTACGCTGACTATGCCTTGCAGTTCGCCGATTGGAACTGGTGGTCCAGCATGGGCGCGTTTGGCCTGGGTTTGTCTCAGTTGATATTCCTGTGGGTGGTGCTGAAGTGCGTCCGGGGCGGCGAAAAAGCCACGGATCGCGTGTGGGAAGGTGCGGAAGGCCTGGAGTGGACGATACCGTCCCCCGCGCCGTACCATACTTTCGAAACACCACCGTTGGTAAAATAGGGAAGATCGGGTAGTCGAAGGCGGCTGCCCCTCGTGTGAGAACTTGAGTACCAATAGAAATACCGGAGTAGGCAAAGGCAAGTACGTCACGGCGGCTATATTGATCTTGTTTTCCGTCGGCATGTTTGTCTACACGGTTTTGCGGCGATGGTGACATGGACGTAGCGGTACAAAATCAGTTAATGCTGAAGAAACTACTGGCCATCGTGGTGTTGATGGGCGGTTTCGGATTGGCGCTGGTGCCGTTTTACAAAAAGATTTGTGAAGTGACCGGCATCAGCCAAACCCGCGTTGTGACGAGGGAAGAGGCCAAGAATACGCAGGTCGATTTGACGCGTACGATCACGGTGCAGTTCGATGCGACGATCAACCAGCAAATGCCGTGGCGTTTCGCGCCAGAGCAGCGCAGCATTACCGTGCATCCGGGCCAGGTTATCCAAGTAGTTTATTCGGTGACGAACACCACAGGCAAAGCGATGGTGGGGCAGGCGCGCCCAAGTTACGGACCCGAGGTCGCCGGTAGGTACTTCAACAAGCTGGAATGTTTTTGTTTTAACCAACAGAAGTTGGCGGCGAACGAGACTCGGCAGATGCCGGTGGTGTTTTATGTAGGACGCGATCTGCCGAAGGATGTCACGACGTTGACGTTGTCGTACACATTTTTCGATATGACGGCGGAAGCGGGGAACAGGAGTTAAGGTGTTCCGGGCGTTTAAGGCGGTGATCTGGGGTTTTTTAGGTGTGCGCAAGGGCGTCGACTACGATCACGATTCCGTTGCCCTGACTGCGGCCCAAGTGATATTTGCCGGGGTGGTGAGCGCGCTAGTTTTTATTTTTTCGATTTTGTTATTAGTGTATTTCGTAACTCGTTAAGACAGGTCCGTACGGCCAGCTTATCAGACTATAAGTAAGGGAGAGCTAAAAAGTGAGCGCACAATCAGTTGGTCATTATTTTATTCCGCAACCGTCCCACTGGCCGATCACCGGCTCAACAGCATTGTTACTATTGGCCTTCGGATTAGTGACCTTGCTGCACGGTAGTGCGAACGTCGCATGGTTATTGATCGGACTCGGCTTCGCGGTTCTAATATACATGTTGTTTGGCTGGTTCGGCGCCGTCGCGCGCGAGAGCGAGGCCGGTAACTACAATGAACAAGTCGACCGCTCCTTCCGTTGGAGCATGAGCTGGTTCATCTTTTCCGAAGTCATGTTCTTCGCGGCATTTTTCGGCGCGCTGCTCTACGCCCGTCAAATATCGGTTCCGTGGCTGGGTGATATCGATAATAAATTGCTTTGGCCTAACTTCAATCCGACCTGGCCGACCAATGGCCCGCTACCCTTCGAAGCCAAAGGGATCGAGAAGGTTAATGCTTGGGGAATTCCTGCGCTAAATACCCTGATCCTGTTGACCTCTGGCTGGACAGTGACCATGGCCCACTGGGCGCTGAAGAAGAGCAACCGTGGTGCGCTCAATCTGTGGCTGGTCCTAACCATCGCCTTGGGTATACTGTTTTTGAGTCTCCAAGGTTATGAGTATGTTCATGCTTATTCGGAGGGCCTAACCCTCAAGCAAGGCATATTTGGCGCGACGTTTTATATGCTCACCGGCTTCCACGGCTTCCACGTCACGATCGGGACGATCATGCTGACCGTGATCTTATTCCGCTGCATGGCCGGCCACTTTAAGCCGGAGAACCATTTTGGATTTGAAGCCGTATCTTGGTACTGGCACTTTGTTGACGTTGTATGGTTGATGCTATTCGTGTTGGTTTACTGGCTTTAGATTGAATAATAAGTAGTAGGAGGGGGAGTAGTAGCGGTACCGTCGTAAAATAAAAATCCAGCAGGACAAACACGCCGCGGTAATCGCGGCGTGTTTTTTTGCGGCGCCTTATTGGCCTAACCCCTGCGGGGAGATAAGTCCGAAATACGAACCAAGCATGAGCATTAGAAATAGCATGATGGACAGGCCCACGCGCCAGGTCAACGCCTTCACCGTCCGCGTCGACTGGCCTTTGTCGCGAACCATGTAGTAGAGGGCGCTGAACAAGCTCCCCAGGATAAATACGATAAATACCAGAATGACATATCTCATGAACTGTTCTCCGTCTGATTGCCGAGTCTAAGTCAATGTTCAGCCCATTGGCAACCCACACGGAGCTCCATGCGATTCAGGTACTATGAATTTCGTCCCCGGCTTATCCCGACCCTCGCGACGCTATGCATGATGGTCATCACGTTTTCCGCCGGTCGCTGGCAGCTTAATCGGGTAGCGGAGAAAGCGCAGTTGCAGTCGTTGTTCCAGCAAACCCGGCAGTTACCCGCCGTGAATTTGGTGCGGCCGATTGCGGACGCGAGCGTTTTGCGTTATCGCGCGTTAGTTGCGGAAGGACAATTTTTGCCGGATAAGCAAATCTACATCGATAACCGCGAGCACCACGGCCGGTCGGGCTACCACGTCATCACGCCGCTTGTGATCGCCGGCACCGGCGCTGCCGTTCTAATCAATCGCGGCTGGGTGGAACGCGGGCGAAATTATTCCGTGGCGCCTGATGTCCCAGTGCCGACTGGTCGCGTACAGGTCTTGGGAACCGGCAGTTTGGCGTCGCAGAAATTTCTCGAGTTGTCCGACCAAGCGGTCGCGGGCAAGGTGTGGCAGAACCTGACCTATGAGCGCGTGCGCGCCGCGCTTGGCCTCACGGTGCTGCCGATCATCGTGTTGCAGCAAAATGACATAACGAGCGGTCTTAGCCCAGTGGTTGAACAACCGGATTTCAATATCGATATGCATCGCGGTTACGCCTTTCAATGGTTCGCGTTAACCGCCACACTCCTGGTGATTTATGTCGTCGTCAATACCAAACACAAAACAACGTAACTTTCGCATCAATCTCGTCTTGATCTTCTTGGCGTTTGCCGCGCCGGTCGTGGCCGCTTATTTAAGCTTCTACTTTTGGCCACCCGCGGGGCGCACCAATTACGGCGAGCTGATCAAGCCGGCAGCATTGCCCGATGCGGCTCTTCGCGATGCCGGCGGCAAGGTCCTTGCGCTCAGCAAACTGCGGGGCAAGTGGCTGATCGTCACCGTCGACGGGGTGAACTGCGATGCGGCGTGCGATCAAAAGCTGTTTCTGATGCGCCAGGTTCGAATTTCGTTGACCAAAGAGATGAACCGCGTCGAGCGCGTCCTGCTGGTGCGCGGTCCAGGTAACGTTTCCGCCGATCTGCTGAAGAAATATCCAGGTATGCATGTGTTGTCCGGCGCCGACGCGAATCTACTGGCGCAGTTTCCCGCCGGCGCCGACCTGGCTGATCATATCTACTTGGTTGATCCGCTCGGCAACGTGATGATGCGTTATCCGAAAAATCCCGATGCCGCCGGGTTACGCCGAGACCTCAGCCGTCTGTTGAGCGTGTCGCAAGTGGGCTAGCCATGTACCGACGGCTCATCAAAATTGCGCTGGTGCTAACTTTCGGGATCATTGTTCTCGGTGCGTTCGTTCGATTGTCCGATGCCGGCCTCGGCTGTCCCGATTGGCCGGGTTGTTACGGCCACATTACCGTGCCGGACGAAGCCCACGAAATCGCCGCGGCGGAAGCTAAGTTTCCCCATCAACCGGTCGAGATCAAGAAGGGCTGGATTGAAATGGCCCATCGCTATTTTGCCGCTTCGCTTGGCCTGCTGATTAGCGGCATCGCCGTGGTCGCTTGGCGTAGGCGAGGGGAATTGCGGCAGTCCGTCGGGCTGCCGCTATTTCTGGTGTTGCTAGTGGTTTTCCAAGGCATGCTCGGCATGTGGACCGTGACACTGCGGCTCTATCCGGCGGTGGTTACCGCCCATTTAATCGGGGGCATGACCACCTTGGCATCGTTGACCTGGCTATTGATGCGCCAGTATCGAGGTCGAATGGCTACCGGTATAATGCGTGTTTCGGATCTGAAGCGTCTGGCACTGTTTGCCCTTGGCGTGCTGGGTGTGCAGATACTACTCGGTGGTTGGGTGAGCGCGAATTACGCCGCGCTCGCGTGTACGGATTTCCCCTCGTGTCATGGCAGTTGGGCGCCGTCGGCCGACTACGCAAATGCTTTTCATCCGCTGCGAGATTTAGGCCGAACGGCGAGCGGAGAATTATTGCATCACGATGCGCTCACCGCGATTCATTGGGTGCATCGCATCGGCGCACTGATCACGTTATGCGTGGTCGGTTATTTCGGCCTCATGATGTTGCGCTATGCGCAGCTCAAAGCCCACGCCATTGCAGTGTTAATCGCGCTGTGCGTGCAGGTGAGTCTGGGCATCGCGAACGTCTGGTTCAGTTTGCCGCTATCGATCGCCGTGGCGCATAATGCCATGGCGGCCTTGCTGCTAGTAATACTGGTGGCAGTGAATTTTCGAATACACAATAATAACTAGCCTTGTTGAAATATGTCGACTTCTTACGCCATCGAAACGCCGGCTAGTCTGGCGAACCAGTTCTTCCAGCTCACCAAGCCGCGGGTGGTGTCGCTGATCGTTTTCACCGCCGTGATCGGCATGTTCCTCGCGACGCCGGGCATGGTGCCGCCTGCGTTGTTGTTCGCCGCGACCATAGGGATCGGCCTGGTGGCTGGATCTGCCGCCGCGATCAATTGTCTAGTCGAGCAAAAAATCGATGCCGTGATGGCGCGTACGCGCGGACGGCCGTTGCCCAGGGGGACGCTGACCTCGGCGCAGACCTTGGGATTCGCCTCGGTCATCGGCGGCGTCGGACTGTTGCTGCTCTATTTCGCGGTTAACCCGCTGACCATGTGGTTGACGCTCGCCACCTTCGTCGGCTATGCGGTCATTTATACGATCTTGCTCAAGCCCGCCACGCCGCAGAATATCGTCATCGGCGGCGCATCGGGCGCCATGCCGCCGGTGTTGGGTTGGGCGGCGGTCACCGGGCAAGTTTCGCCCGATGCGCTGATCTTGTTTCTGATTATTTTTGCTTGGACACCGCCGCATTTTTGGGCGCTGGCGCTGTACCGAAAGCTGGAATACGCCAAGGCTGGCGTGCCGATGTTGCCTGTCACCCACGGCGATCGCTACACGCGGCTTCATGTGTTGCTCTACACCCTCATTCTCACAGCCGTGAGCCTACTGCCATTCGCGACTCGCATGTCGGGCCTGATTTATTTGGCGTCCGCGATCCTGTTGAGCGGCCTGTTTCTTTACTATGCCATCAAAATCTACGTCCGTTATAGCGACGCGCTGGCGAAGCGCACGTTTGCTTACTCGATCATCTATTTGTCGTTGCTCTTTACCGCGCTCTTGGTAGACCATTATTTTAAATTCTAGATACCTCATGCGGCGCATGTTAGCCGCCGTCTGTTTTCTTGCGGTTTTGGTGGGTTGTAACAAAGCCGCCAATAATCCTGCGACTCAGTTCTCCGGTATCGATATTACCGGCGCCGATTACGGTAAGTCCCTCAAGCTCACTGACCATACGGGCAAAGTCCGCATCCTGGAGGATTTCAAGGGCAAGGTTGTGCTAGTGTTTTTCGGTTTTACCCAATGCCCCGAAGTGTGTCCAACGACGCTGCACGATCTTGCCACGGTGATCAAGCAACTCGGGCCCGATGCCGAGCGGGTGCAAGTGCTATTCGTCACCCTGGATCCGGCGCGGGACACACAGGATGTCCTTGCCAAATTCGTTCCCGCCTTTCATCCCAACTTTGTCGCGTTGCGTGGTGATGACGCCGAAACCAAGGCGGCGGCGCAAAGTTTCCATGTGTTCTTCGAGAAACGTCCCGGCGCCACCCCCGAGAACTACACTATCGAGCATTTCACCGGCACTTTTGTTTTTGATCGCGAAGGGCGGCTACGTTTACTGATGAACTACGGCATTGGCCTCGATAAGATACTCCACGACGTGAAGTTATTGTTGTCCTAAACTCACAGATTCAGGCGTCAAGCGCCAATCGAGTTCAAACGTGGTACGACGCGTTGCGAAAGACCCGAACTTAACTGCCAGGCGAGCCTTGCCAATTTTCTTCTCTCGAATGCTGAACGGCCGCTTTGGCCGGCCCTGCTTGATCCATGTTTTCGCTAACAGACATGGTAGCAATAGCACATGCGATCTTCGTGGATCCGATACTTTCTC
>JAYTGZ010000290.1:0-3708 GCA_043733025.1 Pseudomonadota bacterium
ACTTCCCTGGTTGAGCCTGAGACGCTCCGCTGGATTCTGGGCATCTCGTTCATCGCCATGGCAGTGTGGATGTTGAAACCAGACAAACTGGACAAGGACGAAATCAAACTAGTGCGCTCCGGCGTGTTCGGCACCACCTTGTCGGCGTTTTTTTTCTTGGAGATGGGCGACAAGACGCAGATCGCCACCGTCGCGCTGGCGGCGCAGTATCAAAGTCTCTACGCCATCGTCGCCGGGACGACCTTGGGCATGATGATCGCCAACGTCCCCGCCGTCTATTTGGGTGAACGCATTGCCGACCGATTGCCTGTCACGCCGGTGCATCGCATCGCCGCCGCGGCCTTCGCGATCCTGGGCTTTGCCACTATGCTGGGCCTTGGTGGAAGCCTGGGCTTTTAAACAATTCACGATCGAAGCGTTAAGCACAATAATGCACACTGACCATCTACCCGATTGGTCGCACGATCACGTGTTCGACGCGGGCAATCGCGCCGCCGAGGTCGGCACCCGCATGGTGATGTGGATCACCGCCGCAATGATGGTGGTGGAGATTGTCGCCGGCTGGTGGTTCAACTCCATGGCGTTACTCGCCGACGGCTGGCACATGAGTTCCCACGCCGTGGCGCTCGGGCTGAGCAGCTTTGCCTACGCCGCGGCGCGCCGCTATGCGGGGGATCCGCGCTTCGCCTTCGGCACGTGGAAGATCGAAATCCTAGGCGGTTTCGCCAGCGCGATTTTCCTAATGGGCATCGCCGCATTGATGGTCATTGGCTCGGTGGAACGGCTGTTGTCGCCGCAGCCAATTCATTATCTCGAAGCTATCATTGTCGCCGTAATAGGACTCGCGGTGAACATCGTCTGCGCGCTGATTCTAAGCCGCGCCGGCGACCATGACCATGGCTCCGGGGAAGACGCCCATCACCACCACGATCTCAATCTAAAGTCCGCCTACATTCATGTCGTGGCGGACGCGGCAACATCGGTGCTCGCGATCGTCGCCCTTGCCGGGGGCTGGTTTTATGGCTGGTCGTGGCTTGATCCCGTCATCGGCATACTCGGCGCGGCTGTGGTGGCCATCTGGGCGAAGCAACTCATCGTCGACACGGGCAAGGTGCTACTCGATCGCGAAATGGATCACCCCGTTGTCGATGAAATTCGCGCGGCGATCGAGACGGGAGCGGAAGCGGGCGATACGCGCATCGCCGATTTGCACGTGTGGCGCGTCGGCAAACGTGCCTATGCGTGCGCCGTGAGCGTCGTCACCCACGATAAGGCGCTTACGCCGCAGCGCATTCGCGAACAGCTCGCGCAACACGACGAGATCGTCCACGTGACGGCGGAGATACATCTTTGCCGATCGCCGGATGTCGCCCTGAACTAAAATTCCCGTCGTACTCTCAAAAAACTGGTGAAGCGCGGCAGGCCGTTTTTGGTTAGCCCGCGATATTGGTACGTCACGGTCGCTCCGATCGCTGGCGGATTTTTTCGCACCGCGTCAGTGTAACCCGTGCCAATGCGAAAGCGTTGTCCATTGGGCGTTGCGACTTCCAGCGAACCGAGCATGCCTTCGAATTTACCTTTGCCGGGGACGTGTCCGATCACCTTAGCTTCGCTGTCCAATACGGGCTTGAGCTTAAGCAGCACCTCGCTGCGGCCGGTGACATAGGATGCATCGGCGCGATGCAACATCAGGCCCTCGCCGCCTTCGCGAATGACTTGGTTGAGCTTACGCTGCAAACCGGCACGATCGCCGATCCGGACATGCTCCACCGCTTGCAGTTGTGGCCAATTCAACTGACGGATGAGATCGCGCATGGCACCGTAACGCTGGGCGAAGGATCCGCGCGCGTTGGGTAGTTCGAAGATCATATATTTGACTTGTCGCCAGTGCGCATCATCAGGTTGCTCTGTGCGAACCACGCCGGACAGCTCTTCAAAACGGCCGCGGCCAAGCCACAGTTCGCCATCCAACGCTTGCGGCGGGAGCTTATCGATAAACCACGCCGGCGCGTTCGCCAGGGTGCCACTGCGGAACCGCAATGACTTGCCGTCCCAATAGGCGCGCACGCCATCGTATTTTTCGCTGATGAGATAAGGCCCGGGATCGATGTCGCTGCTCGCCACGTGAGCGAGCAACAGCGGCGGCCCAGTTACATTCGCTTCTTGCGCGTAGGTGAACGCGGCAAACAGGTACAGCAGCCACGGCAATACGCGTAAAAATAAAGTGTTTTCTTCTCTGCGCATGATGATTTACATCATACGCCCCATGCCGCCACGAACCGCATGTGGTTTGCCTCTCAAGCACTGCATTGCCAGCAGCCATGCTGGAGGGGCTGGCCTCGGGCCATGCGGCTTCTGGCAAGGTCATATTAAACATCGAATTTCGCGCTTCGTCGCAACTGCGTTTAAAATCCGAGATGCGTAAAATTCGCCACAAAAAATGAACGCCTCCGGCCACACTCCCATGATGCAGCAATACTTGGCGATCAAAGCCGAGCATCCGGACATGCTGTTGTTTTATCGCATGGGAGATTTCTACGAGTTGTTTTACGCCGATGCCGAGCGCGCGGCAAAGTTGCTCGACATTACGCTCACTCAGCGCGGCGCGTCGGCGGGCGCGCCGATCAAGATGGCCGGCGTTCCTTACCACGCCGCCGAGAATTATTTGGCGAAGCTGGTGAAGCTCGGCGAATCCGTCGCGATCTGCGAGCAGGTCGGCAATCCCGCGACGAGCAAGGGCCCCGTCGAGCGCAAAGTCATGCGCATCATCACGCCGGGGACATTGACCGATGCCGCTTTGCTCGACGATCGAAACGACAGCGTCTTGCTGTCGCTCGCATTGCGCGAGAAAACCATCGGCTTGGCCTGGCTCAATCTCGCCAATGGTGACTTGCGCCTGCGCGAATGCATGATCGCACAATTGCCGTCGGAGCTAGAACGCATCAAACCCGCGGAGATCGTGATTGGCGAAGGCCACGTTCACCTGATTCCCGCCCACAACAAAGTCGCGGTCAAACGCCTCGCCGACTGGCAGTTCGATTTCGATAGCGCCTACAAAGCGCTGACGCAGCAGTTTCAAACGCGCGACTTGGCGGGCTTTGGTTGCGACGACGCTGATGCCGCCGTCGCCGCGGCCGGTGCGTTGCTGGGTTACGTCAAGCACACGCAGCGCGTCGCCCTGCCGCACGTGCAAGGATTGATTCTTGAAAGCGAAAGCGAGTTCGTGATCATGGATGCGGCGACGCGCCGTAATCTTGAGATCAGCGAAACCCTGCGCGGCGAACCGGAGCCGACCTTACTGTCGCTGCTCGACACCACCAGCAACAGCATGGGCAGCCGCCGCCTGCGTCATTGGCTGCATCATCCATTACGCGATGTGAACACGCTGCGCCGGCGTCACGATGCGATCGGTGTGCTAATCGGCGACCCGGGCCGGCATCGTTACGATGATTTGCGTGACACGTTAAAGCAAATCGTCGACATCGAACGCATCACGGCGCGCATAGCGCTCGGCAACGCCAGGCCCCGCGATCTTTCTGGGTTGCGCGACAGCCTGGCCGCCGAGCCAATACTGGCGCGGCTGCTGGCGGGATTTGATAGTCCGCGACTCGCCGATCTGAGTCGTGCCTTACGCATCGATCCGAGCATCGAATCGTTGCTGCGGCGCGCACTACAAGACGAGCCCGCGTCCGTCATCCGCGAAGGCGG
>JAYTGZ010000291.1:0-3022 GCA_043733025.1 Pseudomonadota bacterium
CGACTGACGTTGATTTGTCGCAGCCGATCGACGCGCCGCTGTTCGCCGAAATCGAGCGTGCGTTCTATCGCGCTCAAGTGTTGGTGTTACGCGGACAGCGGTTGCAGCCGAAACAGTTTCTCGATTTCGCGCGGCGCATCGGCCGCCCCGAACCCCACGTGATCGATCAATTCCATCATCCCGAGCATGCGGAGATTCTGATACTTTCCAATGTCAAGAAAGGCGGCGAAGCCACTGGGCTTGCGGATGCCGGCACTTATTGGCACACGGATTATTCCTATTTGGCGGAGCCGGCGAAGGCGACTATGTTGTACTCCATTCAAGTGCCGGAGGTCGGCGGCGATACGCTATTCACCAATATGCGCGCCGCCTATGATGATCTGCCGGACACGATGAAACGGCGTATCGACGGCATGATTACCTTAAACACTTACGGTAATCGCGATGATCTCGACGCAGAATCGCGCACCGCGGCCTCGTCGTTGAACAAGGACCAGCGGGCGAAGATGGTGGTGGTCCAGCATCCGCTCGTGCGGCCCCATCCCGCGACCGGGCAGAAAGCGCTATATGCAGTGTCCGGCACGTCCATCGGTATTGTGGGCATGGCGCAAGACCAGGCGATCGACTTGCTCGACGAGCTAAAGGCACACGCGACACAGGCGAAGTATCAACTGCGTTTGACATACGGCGTCGGCGATGTGGTGATGTGGGATAACCCGTCGTTGCTGCATGCGGCGACCTTGACCGATCCGAAATTTCCGCGCACCTTGCATCGCATTACGGTCAAAGAATACCCTACAGCCAAAGCGCTATGAACACTCCCATCGCGAACGTCGCCGATTTTGCCTAACGAGTGTCCATCCAGGACATACGGTGGAAGAGATACGCGACAACACGGGCTTCGACTTCGACTTGCCACGCCATTGCCCGCTCATCGCAGGGCCGAATGCAAGCCAACTCGAGTTGCTACGATCCCGGGTTCGCCACGAGGTGGCGGAGGTCTATCCCCGTTTCGCTGCGCTGCAATGATCGATTGCAGCGAAGTTAGATTTCCATGAGATCCGGCAGGTGATCAAGGTCATCATCGAGGTCTGTCGTTGGCAGTTCGGACAGGTTCGGATGGTGGGGCGATAGTTTTGAAGTGATGGGTTGTGCTAGACGAATCTTGCGGCCCGCTCGCACCGGGTGAAAGCCCTCGACGCCGGGTAGCAACGCGCCGTTGGGCACATACAGCGCCACGCCATACTGGTCGTCGCGAATCAGATAGCCGTACACCCAGGCCAGTTGCGGCAGTTTGACTAGGCGAATCTCGCGGCCGACGCGGGTTCCTGGAGGGATATTGCCGTTGAAGTATCCTACGAGTTTACGACGAAAACGCCCCGCGAGCACGTGCAGCGAACCTTCGTAGTAGTATTCGGAACTCTCCGTCTTGTTATCGTTAGGGGCCATGTGAATACTTTAATGTTGCCTTAATGTTTGTTTTTGTTGTTGTTTTTAAATATATGCTGTTCCGCAATCTTGTCAAGGCTCGCATTAACAATGGCTTAGCGGACGGTGACCTGGCCCGGGCCAGCGCTCAGTTTTCAATTACTCAGAGGAGATCGATTTGAAAATGCATTCAGTTCTACTTGCGACCTTGCTCGGAACGGCGATGGTCGTGGCGGCACAAGAATCCGCGAACATGGCAAATCAGTGCATCGTCGGGGCGGTGAAATTATCCTGGAAGCCGGTGCCGCGTTGCATCGTGTTCGACAACGAAGCGAAATTCAACGCCACCCTCAATGCCTGGGGCTGGGATCCGAAACAAAAGCCTAAGGTGAATTGGGCGCGGGACGTCGCGGTTGTGGACAGCGCCAACAATCCTTATGGCAACGCGGTTGCCGCTTGCACCGGCCTCTTCACCGATGCTCAGAAGAAAACCGGCACCTTGCGCTGGGCTTGGCGGCAGAACAACCCCCCGTCGGCGGCAGCGGCGCGCGAGAAGGCGAATGCCAAGGCGCCCAAGCCGGATCCCGCCGCGGATGACAAGAGGATCGGCGACAAAGTGAAGGAATCGGTCACTCAGGTCGGGTCCGACGCCAAACAAGGGTTGAAGGACGTGGTCGAGGATTTCAAGAAATTTCCCAACCCCATTCCCAAACGCGCAGCGGTAGTTGCCACCTTCCCCAAGGATTTACTAGGCAAGACACCGAAAGTCGACTGTGTAATGGAGAAATAAAAAAGACGCGGGCCACTACATCTGACCCGCGCGTTAAACGCCATTTGAGCGTGGAGGTAAGCCCAAATGGAAGCAGTAGGAAGCGTTAGCGGCGTCGTTTGAACCATTGTCCGATGGGGCTATTCCCATTCGCCGTCCGCTCTGGGGGCAAGAACAACTCATCGGGAAGCGGCTTGTGCGGCACGATCTTGCGGCCCCAGGCGATCAAACAAGGGCCGGCGCAGCCCCATTGCACGATGCGTTGCGGACCGGGTTGCAGGTCGGGGTTGCCGTAGAAGGGCAGCACATAATTCAGGCCGGTGTTGGCGTGATTTGTGACGACGTAGTGAGTGAAGTCTCTCATGGCGAATTCCTTTACTTGCGGGTTTTGCGGTTGGGAAATACCGGGGTGTGGGACGCACGAATGGGACGATCCGACAGGTGGGCGCGCCAGTAGGGCAACGATGGGACCACGGTCTCGCCGGGCAAACGGCAGGGCAAAAGCGACGCGCCGCAAGGCCACAGCAGTTTCGCCTCTTTGTGTTCCAATTCGTTCCCGGCCACGGCGGATTCCACCAGGACGCCGCCGCTGAAGACCATTAAGCCACAAAGTAACAGTCTGATCCGTATCATCTTTTACTCCTTCATCTATACATTCACTAGGCAAGCGTTGGTTGCTTTGTGCTTGCCATGGGGTGTAGAGTGGGCATCATTCGGATCGCTGGGACGGCATAGCTCGGCGACTTTCTCGCGGGACATTCTCGGTAGCCGTTGTCCCCAGCCAACAACCCGCGACATTTAACCTTGTCCTAACTGGATTGAAAG
>JAYTGZ010000292.1:0-6658 GCA_043733025.1 Pseudomonadota bacterium
GGCCCCAATCGGGAAAGTCCTTGCGGTAAATCCAGGCGAATTGTTTCTCGCGCTCGATCAAGCGCTGCTTCATGATCGGGATGATGAAGAAGCGATACAATCCTTGGTCGATCAAATCGAGCTTGGTCACGAGATTGATCTCGCGCATCAAGTTATCGGCGTTGAAGCGCGGATCTTTGGCGCAATCGACGAGAAACCGGAAGAAGCCCTCGATATCGGCAGTGTGCGATCCGCCGGCGACCACAAAGGTTGGAATCTCGTCCGGCTTGGAACGATAACTCGTCGTGTGGCAACCGGCGCAATTGTTTGCCACGCGGGGAAAGCCGATGGTCTTTTTGCTGAAGCCGATGGGGACGTCCATGCCCTGTTCCCACGGCACACCCAGCCCCGCGTAGCCGCCGGGTTTCGCCAGTTTTTCCGGGAACATGCGCGGCAGGACGTACCAAATCCAATAGGGAATGCCGGCGTCGAACTCGGCGCCGATGGAGCCATATTTGAAGCGCATCTCCGGGGTGGATGTCACCCACGCTTCTTGCGGATGTTCGCGGAAACCACGATCCCAAGCGATGTAGCCGACGATTGCGGCGAGGAGCGTGACTATCAGCAGAATGATTTTTCTGCGGGTTTTAGGTTTCTTTTCTGGGCTTTGCATTCTCGTATCCTTCCTCTCATCGGACTGCGTCAAAACGTCTTCAAAAACTCAACCAGCGCGCCCTTCTCTTCGGCGCTCAGTTCCGTGCCATAGTATTTCCCTTCATGTCCGCGATTGCCGTTGCCCGGAATAGTCGTGTCGAAGCGGAAATATTTGCGTCCGCGTTCTTCGGCAACGTCGGATGCAAAGCCAACTTTGACCGGGTCGTACACATCGTAACCGCGATAAAATTCCTTCGGCCGGTTAGCGCCGACCTCAAGCAAGTCGCGCAAGGTCGGCACCGAGCCGTTGTGCAAGTACGGCGCGCGCAACCACAAACCATCGAGAGGCATGTTGGCGTAACCGAAGGTCTTGCGATAATGACAAAAGCGATAGGGCGTACCGGCGTAGGGCGTGCCCATGTTTACGGCGAGCACGTAACTGAACGAATCGAGCCGCCGCCGATCGGTCCCGATGTCTTCGATGCGCGTGATCTTCCCGACCCGCGGACCGTAGATGTCTTCGGACTCGCCGGGCTTCAAGCACTCGGTTTGCGCCAGGCGTTCTTTCGGCGCGAACGTTTGACCATTGGCGCCGTGACATCCGGCGCAATACTCCGCGTAAATCTTGCCGCCAACCGCGGCCTTGGGTTGATCGATCGTGTAGGGATAGGCGGGCTGTTTCACATCCCGCAGCCAAGCTTCCATGCGGCCGATGGATTCGAGATCGATGGTGGGCGGTGTGGCGCCCGTGGCGAAGGCGGCGTTCTTGTTGCGTTCAACGACATTGCCGTTGTTTCCGTCCCAGTGCAAATGCATGCCGGTCTTCTGACGCTGGTTCCACACGGCGGGAAAGTCCACCGGCGCTTGGACTTCGTGCTCCGGTAGTTTGTCGAACGGAAAGTTGAAATAGCCCGCTTTACCCGGATTAAACGTATCGACGCGGCCCGGCCCCCAATGCGGTTCCTTCTGCGCCCACTCGAAGCGTTTGCGCAGTGACAACAAACGATCGCGCATGATCCAGATCGCGACCGGATACACCACGTAACGATCGATCACACCGAGACTGCCATTGTTCTTCGCCATCAACCGATCGATCTCCGGAACGATGTATTCCGCGCTGAACTTCGCGTCCGCACTGCAATTGAAGAAAAAAGTTTGGAATGCCAGCAAGTCCAGCGTATTCGCCGGCATACCCGTGTAAACCTTGGCGACGCTCTGCGGCGTATTGCGCACGGTGCTGGTATGACACGCACCGCAATTCAGAAAAACGCGGTCGATTCCCAACTGACGGCGTTTGGAAACGCCGATGGGCAGATCCTTATTCGCTTCATAGATCATGCCAAACGCCGCATAGGGCGTGGCTTCCGCCGCAGGCATGCCTGCGGGCAAGTATTCACGGCACACTTGGGGCAGTGCCTGCCAGATCATAAGCGGGAAGCCGACGGTACGCTCACCGCCAGTGGAACCATATTTGAAATGTTCTTCGGGGTTGGCGTAGTACGCGGTGCGATCCGGTAAAAATCGCAGCGCCGCGTAGATGCCGATAATCAACGGCACGCCGATGGAAAAGACCAGCCACAACCACAGCCGCCGATACCATTTCGCTCGCGACAACCGCGAGCGCGACGGCGAAGATGGATACGCTTCTTCGAGTTTCGCCATTATGTTGGGCTCCTCTTATCGTGGCATGGGGTCGTCAGTGCAGCGCGCAGCTTGGCAATGCTTCATAACTGCGGCTGACGAGTTTTTCCGGCGCCTGCTTCAATTTGCCATGAACGAACGGCGCGAGGTAATCCCGCATGGCGGCGAGATCGGCACTAGTCATCCATCGTTCGGCGTGCATGGTTAGGTCCGTCGCCGGCGGCATGGGCGTTTTCGGCCGCCGCTCCGGCGCGACATCCCACATCGCAAGGCGGAAGAAAATGCGATCGGCGCAATGCTTGAGTTTGCCGTCCACCCGATCCATGGTTCCATACATAAAGTTGGACGGAAACGGTTCTCGCGTAGCGTGGCAACGGGCGCAATAGTCATAAAACAAACCGAGTCCGGCGGGCGACGAACCGGCGTTAGTCGTCGTATCTTCATCCATCACCGCAGGCGGCGGATCCGAGCTTCGTCGACAACAATTGTCCGCCTCCTTCATACCGAGCGAACGCAACAATGCGTGCAATAAAAGCTCGCGCCGGATGGTCGGGCTGTCGAGCGCCGATTGCCCGGCGGCATCGTTGATCATGCGTTCGATGGCGCCATCCAGTGCAACAAAACCCGGCGACGCGAAAGTTTCATCGTCGAATCTTGCAGTATCCCGTTCCAAACCAAGATGCAATTTTTTCGCAAGCAACTGGATGTCTGCATTACTGAAGAATTCGCCGACGCCTTTAATCAAGCGATAGCGATCGGTTTCGAACTGCCAAATCTCCTTGTGGCCGCGCGGCAACAGCGGTTCGAAACGCGCGGGCACGTGTGCCAAGCGTTCCGATTCGGCGAACTGCAGCGGATCGCGGTTGGGGATATCGTTGTTCGGAATCCGCATTCCATCCGGCCAATGCAGTTGCCAATTTCTCTGCAATGGAACTAAGAACCGCGCCGCGAACGCCACCGGCGCCTGATCGAAACCACGCTCGCCCGTGAGTCGATATTGCAACGCCGCGTGCAACGCTTGGGCCCGGCACTGTCGCGCTTCCGGCGAATGCTCGCCGCAGCCATCGCGCCACAGAGCCTGATAAGCGGCATAGAGATTCGCCCGATCCGTCGCATCGTCCATCGCGTTCGGCACATCGACGCCGACGCGGGTGGGCAGGCCTAAAAAATCTTCACGGGCGATTTTGAGTCGCCTTGCGATCTCGGGATTCGCGTTGGTCTCGTCCCACACTTGACGGGAGAATATCGGCGCATGATTCTGGTGGCAACTTACACATACCGCGCGATTCGCATAGTAGATGCGCGGCACGGCGTTCTCACGATAATCTTTAACGAGTTGGAACTCGAAGCGGCCCGCTTCTTCGTTGTAACTGATCACTTCGATGAGATCCGCCTTCTCTTGGTAGCCGAGATAGAGCCGATCCTTTAGCAAAGGAAAAAAATCCTGGGTAGCCCGGCTCGGTGCGGCGTTAAAGGCCACCACCATGCGCGGATATTTGAAGAATTCCGGCGCGGCAGCAGTTCGTTGCAAGGAACGCCCCAACGGAATCAGAACGGCCCGGTAGCATCCGCCCTCAGCGGTCGCGCACCCAGCCCGCGCGGCGAGCTTGGCCAACAACTTTGGAAACGGAAACGGCACACGCCAACCGCCGCCGTTTGCTTCGTTTTTCATGAGTCGATCGAATAGTGAGCGTCCGGCGGGCGGCAAGTTCGCCCCCATATTTTCCAGGGTGCTCGCGAATTCATAATGAGATGGCGAGACCGTGGTGGCCGGCGCTCCTTCGACCCGATACCCGGTTGAACCAGCGGAATCGACGTGCGCGATATGGCTCACCACGAGCAGTGACTCAGCGAGAACGATCAACAAGACACAGAGCGAAGCCCAGTTCGCAATTCGCTTCATGCATTACTTGACGGCCATCACCTTGCGCGGCTGCGTCCCAGTCCAGCAGTCCTCTTGGGTTTGGCCGGTTTTGGTGAACGACTCGCCGTCGCGTTTCGCGATCGCTTCATTCACCAGCGTGAAGTTGAGCATAAAAATACGATCCAAATAAGCACGCCCTAAATAGAAGCCGGGCCGTACCATGCGTATCTCATCCCGAACTTTAAAGCCGCGCCGGCCGGCAAGGAAATCGGGTTTTTCCATGTAACCCGGAATTTCATCGGTGAACGCATAGTCGATGATGATGGATTCCCGGCGCGAATCCATCACGCTCTGGCCACAGTAAAGCTTGGCGGGAAACAACAGCCAGGCATCTTTTCCTTTGACGTCGATTTTCCGCGGTTCGGCGTCGACCAGCCCCATGGTGCGCAGCAGATTGATGTCCTCGATCCGATTTCTCAACACGCGATCGTTGCGATAGAACACTTTGCCTTTCCACAATGTTTCGCCGATCAAATCGAGCTTCTTGCCTTTTAACTGAACGACCAAACCCGGCAGGCCACCCACGATTTCCGACAAGCGCAATCGGCCAGTCCCGCCGCGCGGAAAGAACAGATCGCCGTCAAACGCGCCGTCTGGTATGGGGCCCGCCGTCAGCCGCGCATAGATTTGGTCAATTTGCTCCTGATCCAGCGTCGATAAATAACGTGGCGTAATCTTGTCGAGTTCCTCAGTCGTAAGCGGGAAGTTGTGCTCGATCGCCGCGAAGTCCGGCTTGAATTGATAGCCGGCGCCATAAACCGCAAATTTGATGTCGGGCTTGGACGTGACCAGGGCTTGGATGTAGTCGCAACCCGTCAGGCTTGCAAGCGCGAGTATCCCTATCGGCAGGCGTAAACTCATGATTGTTGCGTCTCCTCTTGTTTACATCGTCGCCAAGAACGCGATCAAGGCGTTCTTGGCGGTCGCCGGCAGGCTCTCGCCGAAGCGGTGGCCATCGTTTTCGATATCGGCGTTACAGGTGCTATACGCCTCCAGTATCTTTGGATTCTTGCCCACCGCTGCAATCATGCCGGCGGGATCTTTAGTGATCTGCTCAACGGTATCGACCAGCGCGCTTGCGAGCGCCTTGCCTTCGGCGTCACCCAGTTGCTCGACCAATTTTTTCTCTAACGCGCTACGGTCTTTTTTCGCCAGCACCAAATCATTGACGAAAAGTTTGTGCTGAAAATTGCCGAGCAGCCCTGCAGCCGTTCCCGCCGGGATCTCGAGTTTGAGCCCGATGATCTGTTTCTCTTCCTTACCGTCCCACAGCTTGGGCCCGAAATCCAGCACCACCGGAAAATTGAAGCGCGTGATCTTCTTGCCGCGGGTATCGGGATTCAGCAATTGGCGCATCGATTCGACGTAGAGCTTAAATCGACCGTCGACACTGGGATCGAGCGGCCAGCACGCGGGCTGTTTATCTTCCGGCAGCAGCGGGAAATTACCGGCACTCACGTCGGCATATCGCAGGCGAAAAAAATCGTTTGCCTCGTTGCTCGGCTGGCCGCAGAGTTCCGGGCCGATGGCGTTGTTGTGCATCAAGGGCGCGTGCGCCCATAGGCTCAGCAAGGATATATTCCGATAGTAACCGCGCCCACCGTCGTGGCCTTCCTTGATGTTCGGATCGGGTGCTTGTTTGCGTAGCGTCTCGGAACCGTATTGTTGATAGATATGGCCGGCCAGATGGTTGGAGTGCAGCGCGCGGCAACGATAGGTGCCGACTTCCGTCGCCTTGGTCGGTTGATCATTGCCGAGCCAATCTTCGCGCAGGCCATTGGCGGCGACTTTGCGAAAATCGCGGTTCTTGAATTCGTTGCCGACCGTTTCCGGAATACTCGAATGGCAGCGGGCGCAATTCTCGGCGAATACCGTGCGTCCGCGTTCCACGGCGCCGCTGCCAAATTCGGCTTCCAGGTCGGTCACCAAGCGCTCGTAGCTATAGGACACATCGCCCTTTGCGTTCGCTCGCGCGACCTGCAAATCGCTGGCATGGCCTTCTTTCGAAGTTAGGAAACTAAAAATGTCAGGCAAGCGATCTTCGATCGCCCGAAAGTTCGGGCAATCGCGGCGGCACTGTCCGATATCGAAGGGCGTCTGGCCGAAGTTACGCTGCTGCGGATCGAGTTGGCGCAGATCGCTGAAGTGGTTCACCCAGCATTGTTCGGAGCATGAGCCGATGTTGAAATACACGCGCTGGATCGCTTCCAGCTTGCCGATGGAGTCTTCGCCGCCTTTCAAGATGTGGTGCACCTTAGACTCTTTTTCGAGTTTCTTTTCCCAGCATTTGGCGTCACGCCCAGGCTCGCACCAGCAGGTTTCTTCCGGCGCGCCGGCGGCACATGCGGTGACCTTACGCCAACGCAATATCTCTTCGTCGTTGAAGGTAGGACGCTGTGCAACGTTAATCAACGCGTTGATCGTGCCGGGGTTATTGACTTGATCGGTAGCGATCGCCGA
>JAYTGZ010000293.1:0-2251 GCA_043733025.1 Pseudomonadota bacterium
TCGATATCATAGGCAAGTGCAAGTGTGACTACGTCGGCTTCGAGCCCATCGATCACAGCTCGAGCCTGCTTGCCGGAGCCGCCATGCGATTGCTTGATCGTTACTTTCTCATTCGCGGTTGCCGCCCAGTGTTTAGCGAACGCAGCGTTGATATCTTGATACAACTCGCGAGTGGGGTCGTAGGAGACATTGAGCAGTGTCACGTCAGCCTGAGATATCGTCGCCGTCAGGACTCCAGCGCCTAGCACGACCGTTCCGGCCACGCTTGTAATCCACTTTGACTGCATACTTATTTCCTCTCACATATCCAACCATCGGTTTTGTGGCTTTAGAATCCCGCTTGGAAGCGGATAAAAAACACCTTCTCGTCACACGGTCGGCGCCGGTGACGGCGTCCTTGATCCATGCTGTGGTCAAGTGGCAGTCCGCAGCATACCGTCCTTGATGCTTCGCTCAAACGAAGAAAATTTGATATGGTTATCAATCCGTGAAGTAAGCGGCGCGCGGCGCCGATAATTCGCGATGGACTTGATCAGAGGTTACGTGTCAAGTCCCGTCTGTTTGTGAACGCGTTTGATGAACAAATCAGGTCGTTTTTCTTGCCAAATCTTGAGGGATTGAATGGGCGTCGAAAGAACTGTGGATCGTGTAGCGATCGACGGCTTGGGCAAAACAAAAGAAAATAAGCGCAATCATCCCGACGTACAGGAAAAAGGTGTTCACCCAAAGAAGCCCCCGCTCAATGCGGGCCAGGAAATCGAGCTAGGCAGGCGCTTGCGCTACACCGTTGCCAGGGGGCATTGCCCGATGCCTCAGTTCATCTTGCGGATGCGTTCCACCATGCCGGCGGGCCAAAGCTTTCCTTCGTAGGGCTTGTGCACGTCTTTGAGTGCGGCGCGGAAGGCATCGCGGTCCGGCACGGTATACGTCCCACCGGCCTTCTTGACGGCTTCGATCGACTCCGCATCCAGCTTCTTCGTCTCGATGGTAGTCACTTCACCATCCGCCTGCGCCGCCTTGACAAGGGCGCGACGCTCAACGTCGGAGAAGCTGCGCCACAACTTTTCCGACATGATCCAGCCGGTGAGCTCGTAGGCGTGATCGGTAGCCGACCAGTACTTGGCAACTTCGTGAAACTTCAGCAGCATCGACAAGTCGAAGCCATTGTCTTGTCCCTGCACCGTGCCACGTGACAGCGCCGTGTAGATGTCCAACATGCCCATCGGCGTCACCTGAACGCCAAGCTCCTTGAATGTTGCTTTGAGCATTTCAGTGGGCGGGACGCGCATGCGAATTCTTTTGAGATCCTCCGGTTGGTTGATCGGGCCCTTAGTGGTCTGAATCGCTCATGCCGAGCGTTGGCCGTACGCGCCGATGACGCGAATTCCGGTCTTGCTGGCGATCTCGTCGTAGAGCTTTCGAAACTCCTCCGTGTTGACAATCCTTTCGGCCGACTCGGCGCTCTTAAAGAGATAGGGTGTGTAAAGGACATTGAGCGGCTCCGCCCCCTTTAGCTGTGTTATCGCGCCGAGCCCGAAGTAACCCATTTCCAAGGTTCCGAGCTGCATCGAGGAGTACATCTGCGGGATGTCGCCAAGTTGCCCGTCGGTGAAGACCTGTACCTTGATTTGCCCGTTCGACTCCTTCTGCATCACCTCGGCGAAGCGAAGCATCGCTTTATGCCACGGGCTACCGTGCGCCGAGATGGTTGCAATGCGTATCTTTCGTTTAGCAAACGCCGGCGCGGAAACAGCGAGTGCGAGGAAGGCGATCGCCGTCCATTTTGCGATTTTTGATTTCACGTATGTCTCCGATGAATCGATTAGGGATGGCACGGTGCCTGACGGCCGCCCTGAGGCGCTTTCACCAACTCCATTGGACCGGCGGCGCCCCTGCCACGGGAGACCGGAACACGGCGAGTTGCTTGCCGCTCACGGATCCGACATAGGCCGTTCGCAGGTCGACACCACCGAACGCGATGCTGGTGACGTTTGGCAGCACGCGCGAGGGGTTTATGTAAAGAAGAGTTCGGTCCAACGTGCCGTTCTCGATTGCGCTGCGCACGGCGCCCATATGCGCTTCGTTGCTGTCCTCGGCGACCAGATGCCATTTCCCGTCCGGCGTGACGCGAATGATCTTGTTCGCGGCGATACCCGTGATCCACAGGCCACCCTCGGCGTCGAGGGTCAACCCGTCGGGCAACGTGTTGTCGTCGAACTGCGCGACTATCTGGCGATTGCCGGTACTACTA